>NZ_JBEXOS010000030.1:0-88667 GCF_040611655.1 Streptomyces sp. NPDC006552 | reverse complement strand
GCGCCACGGTCGCGCTGATCACGGTGGGCGTGTGCCTGGCCTCGTACGCCGTGATCCGCTACGAGCTCGGGCACCAGCTCGAACTCCAGCTGGCCTGACCCGTTCGGCCCTGTGCTTGACGGCCCGCAGCCTGACCTCCGCCGGCAGGGACGCCAGACCCGCCGAGTTCTTCGCCTGGGCCAGCGCCTCCACCCCGAACTGGTGCAGCGCCTCCCCGGGCACCGCGTGCGGGGCGAGGCTCAGCTTCGCCCGGGCCCGGGGCGAGGAGCGGCGGCCGGTCAGGACGACCCCCGCGCGCTCCACCCCGTCCACGGCCTCGGCCCCGCTCGCCAGCACGTTCTCCAGGGCGCGGCCGCGCAGCCGGGCGCCCTCGCCGTCCCCGGTGTCGACGATCACCTCGGTGACGCGGCGGCGCCGCAGCTGGGCCACCAGCCACCACAGCGCGAGCAGCACGAGTACCCCGAGCACGGCGATCGCCACCGGCCACCACCAGCCCTCGTCCCGCCAGCGCTGCCGGTCGGCGACGCTGAGCAGGACGTCCTTGCGGCCGTCGTGGATCCACCAGGACGGCGGCTTCGCGCCGAGCCCGACGGCGAGCACCGAGCCGCCGCCGGCCAGCAGGACGAGGCCGAGCAGGCCGAGCACGATCCGGTTCACGGTTCTCAGCACGCCGCTCATCCCTTCTTGCCGGGGCGCGCCACGCGCACCGAGAGCCGGGGGGTCCTGCTCAGCCCGAGGCCCTTGACGCCGTCACCCAGGGTGTCGTCCAGATCGGCCCGTACGTCGTCGAGTTCGCGGAAGTGCGCGAGGGCCCGCACCTTCGCCTTGGAACGCTTGACCCGGACGCGTACGGAGTGCACGCCGGGCACCTCCATGGCGCGGTCGCGCAGCACCATCGCGGCGGCGTCCCGGTGCAGCCCGGAGCGGACCTCCGGGTGGCTGCGGCGCATCGGCAGGAGCCCGCGCAGCCCGGGGGTGAGCGCGAGCAGCAGCAGCCACAGGCCGAGGGCGGCGGCGACGCCCGCGCCGATCAGGACGGCGGTGTCGTCCAGGGGCCGTTCGGCCAGCTCCCGGGCGAGGGTGCGCCGCCACTGCATGGCCGGGCGACCGGAGCGGACCGCCGCGACGTCGTAGAGCAGGAGGCCCACGCCGCCGAGGAGCACCAGGGCGCAGAGCGCCGCCGGGATACGCCGGGCCGACCAGAAGCGGCCGGTCTTCCTGCCACTGCCCTGGGTGGCGTGCGAGGGGTCGGGGGCCGCGCCGGTGCCCGGCCGCTCGGCGACGGGCATGCGCTGGGTGGGTTCGCTCACCGGATCCTCCCCCGGTCCGTACCGCGCGTCTGTGCCGAGTGCAGCCGCTCCACCTGGACCGCCACCTCCGGCACCTCCATTCCCGCCAACTCCGTGACGCGACGGGTCACGTGACGGCGGACGGCGCCGCACTGCGCGCCGATGTCCACCGGGTAGTCCAGCTCCAGGCTGATCCGGACCCGGGCGGTGTCGTGGCGCACGGTGACCGTGGCGTGCGGCGGTTCGCCGTCGGCCGGGACGGCGTCCAGCGCCTCACGTGCCGCGTACGCGGCGATCTTCGCGACGACCCGGTCGGCGATCCGGGTCGCGCCACGCTCGGCCGGCGCGACCTGTGTCGCCACAGGTCACCGCCGCCGGTCGCCGCGCGTGCGGAAGAACTCGCCGGGCTGGAGGTCCCCTTCGAGGAACCGGCCGGCGACAAAGCCGATGGCGCCGAGCGCCGCCACCAGCAGGAAGGCCCCGAAACCGCCGAAATATCCGGCGAAGCCGAGGGCCATGCCGGCGATCATGCCGATCACGGCCAGATTCATCGCGTCGTCCTCCTCCATGCGCTGCGGGCGGGTGCGGCGTTCACTGGAGCTTCGACTCCGGCTCGTCGTCCTCCTCGTCCGGCAGCTTCACGTCGCTGACGGCGATGTTCACCTCGACGACCTCGAGCCCGGTCATCCGCTCGACCGCCACGACGACGTTCTCCCGCACCGCGCGCGCGGTGTCCGCGATCGACACGCCGTACTCGACGACGATCTCCAGGTCGAGCGCGGTCTGCACCTCGCCGACCTCGGCCTTCACGCCGCGCGAGACGGACTTGGTGCCGCCGGGCACCCGGTCGCGTACGGCGCCGAAGGTCCGGGACAGGCCGCTGCCCATCGCGTGGACGCCGTCCACGTCGCGCGCGGCGAGACCGGCGATCTTCTCGACGACGCCGTCGGCGATGGTGGTCCTGCCCCGGCTCGCGGGGTCGCCGCCACCCCGCTTGGTGACGTTGCTCCGTGTGGCCGAGGCCGCCTGCGTGTCGCCGGGATCCTGTGCGGTGTCGCTCATCGGGCCGTCCCCTCTCTGCGATGTCATCTCGGTGCGGTCTGCTTTCTTTTGACCACATTAAGTGCGGTTACGCCGTCCCGCGCCCGGGATGCGGCAGCCTGGAGCAATGACGGTAGACCGATGGGCACATGCGGTACGGCAACAACTCGGGATCGGCAGGTTGCTGCCGCTGGGCGGGCCGGGTGACGGGGCGTGGATCACGGAGGCGGCGGCGCGCGGGGTGCTGCGGCGGGAGGTGGCCGGGGTGCGCGGGGTGCGGCTCGGTGCCGTGCGGCTGTCGGGGGCGGATCCCGACGGGGTGTACGAGGCGGCGGTGCCCGCTCCGCCGAGCGCGCTGCCGCCGGGCCCGCTGCGGATCGCGGCGCAGTGCGCGGCGACGGCCGACGAGCCGCTGCCGGCGGCGACCGGGCGGTTGCGCGCGGCGCTGGCGCGGGCGGCGGACGAGCGGCTCGGCCTGGTGGTGACGGAGGTGGACATCCAGGTCACGGCGCTGCTGGACGCCGACGCGGAGCAGCCGGAGGCGGACGGGGCCGAGGAGGAGGCACCGGCGCCGCCCGCGCTGTCGGGCGACGCGGAGCGGGCGGCCGGGGCGGCGCTGGCCGTACCCGGCGTGGCCCGGCTGGCGGGCACCCTCGGCGGGCTGGGCCGCGCGGTCCACATCGAGGAGCGCGAGCCGGGCCGGGCGGCGCTGCCGCGGCGTCATGTCCGGGTGGAGCTGGCGGTGTCCGCCGGGGCCCGCGCGCTGGACGTGACGCGGGCGGTCCGGCAGTCGGTGGCGGCGGCCCTCCCGGACACCCCGAGCGTCGCGGTCCTGGTCACGGCGGTCACGGCACACGCGGCACCGGCCACGCCGACGGCACCGACCGCGCAGACGGCGCGAACCATGCCGACCGGCTGACGGCTGACCGGCGGTTCACCCCCGGCGCCCCGCGGATGGACCCGCGAGGCGCCGGGGGCGATGGTCAGTCGTCCAGGCCGGCCAGGTCACGCAGCCGGCGGCCCTGCGCGGCCCGCTCGGCCGCGCGCTGCTCCTCCAGGGTCCGGCCCTGCACGCCCTGCAACAGCGCCTTGGTCTCGATGACGGCGTCGCGGGGCGCGGCGAGGAGCGCGGCGACGAGATCCCGCGTCGCGTCGGACAACTGGTCCGCGGGGACGGCGACGTTGGCCAGCCCCGCGGCCACGGCCTCCTCGGCGTGGACGTAGCGCCCGGTGACGCAGATCTCCAGCGCCCGCCCGTACCCGATCAGGGAGACGAGCGGGTGGGTACCGGTGAGGTCCGGGACGAGTCCGAGGCTGGTCTCGCGCATGGAGAACTGCACGTCGTCGGCGACGACGCGCAGATCGCAGGAGAGGGCGAGCTGGAAGCCGGCCCCGATCGCGTGCCCCTGGACCGCGGCGACCGACAGCAGGTCGCCGCGGCGCAGCCAGGTGAAGGCGGACTGGTACTCGGCGATCGTGGCGTCGAGGAAATCCTCGCCGCCGCGCGCCATGTCGATGAAGGACGGCTCGCCCGCGAACCCCTCGGGCGTGAACGCCTGACGGTCCAGGCCCGCGGAGAAGGACTTGCCCTCACCGCACACCACGACGACGCGCACGGATCCCGGCAGAGTGCGCCCGGCTTCGGCCAACGCCCGCCACAGAGCGGGACTTTGGGCGTTGCGCTTGTCCGGGTTGCTCAGGGTCACCGTGGCGATCGCGTCGTCGACGGTGAGCCGGACGCCGTCCTTGTCGAGCAGCGGTGCGGGCGAAGTCATCTGGGCCTCCGAGTCTGCGCGGTCATAAGTGACTGCACAGTAACCACCCGGCCGGTCAGCCGACCGACCGGGTGGCCACCGAAGGACCAGTGAGCCTCGCTCCGCTCCCACGACCGCGCCGACCTGCGGGGAGCAGGCCGGCCGGGTCAGTTCGCCGTGGCCTTCTTGCCTCGCGTGGCCCCGCCGCGACCGCGCAGCGTGACCCCGGACTCGCTGAGCATCCGGTGCACGAACCCATACGAGCGGCCGGTCTCCTCGGCCAGTGCCCGGATGCTCGCACCGGAGTCGTACTTCTTCTTCAGGTCTGCCGCGAGTTTGTCACGCGCGGCGCCGGTTACCCGGCTGCCCTTCTTCAGAGTCTCGGCCACCCGTGCCTCCTCATAGGAAGTGCGCTCTGGAATTCCCATGATCACCCCTTGCGGCGTTCCTGGCCACCCATTCGGCAAGGTCGGTGACGGCACAATTGCGCCGCGCGGGGTTTTCGCCACGAGTGGAACTAAAGATTCCGGCTGTTCCGAGCGCCGCCCGGAGCCCACTTAATCGAAGAGTTCCCAGGTCAGCGCCGCCCTGGAAGCGAAAGAGCGCGATAACCCCCGCGGGCGGCGAAATCCGTGTAGGACACACCGCAGTACGAGGCGATCTCACTCAGATGATGGATCACGGCTCGGCCGAATGATCCATCAGCAGTGGATCAGCCATTCGATCAAGCGGCGCTGACGCGTCCGCTCAGGCCAGGGCGACGAGGTCCGCGTACCCCTGGCCCCACAGGTCCTCGACGCCGTCCGGGAGCAGGATGATCCGCTCCGGCTGGAGCGCGTCGACGGCGCCCTCGTCGTGCGTGACGAGGACGACCGCGCCCTTGTAGGTGCGCAGCGCGCCGAGGATCTCCTCGCGGCTCGCGGGGTCGAGGTTGTTCGTCGGCTCGTCCAGGAGCAGCACGTTCGCGGACGAGACGACCAGGGTCGCAAGGGCCAGCCGGGTCTTCTCGCCGCCGGAGAGGACCCCGGCCGGCTTGTCGACGTCGTCCCCCGAGAACAGGAACGAGCCGAGCGTCTTGCGCACCTGGATCAGGTCGAGGTCGGGGGCGGCGGAGCGCATGTTCTCCAGGACCGTGCGCTCGGGGTCGAGGGTCTCGTGCTCCTGCGCGTAGTAGCCGAGCTTGAGACCGTGGCCCTCGATGACCTGCCCGGTGTCGGGCTTCTCCGCGCCGCCGAGGAGCTTGAGCAGGGTGGTCTTGCCCGCGCCGTTGAGACCGAGGATGACGACCCGGGAGCCCTTGTCGATGGCCAGGTCGACGTCGGTGAAGATCTCCAGCGAGCCGTAGGACTTCGACAGCCCCTCCGCCATCAGCGGCGTCTTGCCGCACGGCGAGGGGTCGGGGAAGCGCAGCTTGGCCACCTTGTCGGACTGGCGCACCTCCTCCAGACCGGCGAGCAGCTTGTCGGCGCGCTTGGCCATGTTCTGCGCGGCCACCGTCTTCGTGGCCTTGGCGCGCATCTTGTCGGCCTGCGCGTTCAGCGTGGCGGCCTTCTTCTCGGCGTTCTGGCGCTCGCGCTTGCGGCGCTTCTCGTCGGCCTCGCGCTGCTGCTGGTAGAGCTTCCAGCCCATGTTGTAGACGTCGATCTGGGAGCGGTTGGCGTCCAGGTAGAAGACCTTGTTGACGACCGTCTCGACCAGTTCGACGTCGTGGGAGATCACGATGAAGCCGCCGCTGTACGTCTTCAGGTAGTCCCGCAGCCAGACGATGGAGTCCGCGTCCAGGTGGTTGGTCGGCTCGTCCAGGAGCAGGGTGTCCGCGTCCGAGAAGAGGATGCGGGCCAGCTCGACCCGGCGCCGCTGGCCGCCGGAGAGCGTGTGCAGCGGCTGGCCGAGGACCCGGTCGGGGAGGTTCAGCGCGGCGGCGATGGTGGCGGCCTCGGCCTCGGCGGCGTACCCGCCCTTGGTGAGGAACTCCGTCTCCTGGCGCTCGTACTGCTTGAGCGCCTTGGCCTGGGTGGCGCCCGAGCCGTTCGCGATGCGCTGCTCGTTCTCGCGCATCTTGCGCATCAGCGTGTCCAGGCCACGGGCCGACAGGATGCGGTCGCTGGCCAGCACGTCCAGGTCGCCGGTGCGCGGGTCCTGCGGCAGGTAGCCGACCTCGCCGGAGCGGGAGATCGTGCCCCCGGCCGGGATGCCCTCACCGGCGAGGCACTTGGTGAGGGTGGTCTTGCCCGCTCCGTTGCGGCCGACCAAGCCGATGCGGTCGCCCTTGGCGACACGGAAAGAGGCGTTCTCGATGAGGATGCGGGCGCCGGCGCGCAGTTCGATACCGGATGCGGTGATCACGGGGGTACTCCAGGACAGGGTTACGGCTGGTTGACAGGGCGAGGGCCGGTCGGCGCCGCTAGACCACCCAGAGAGAAAACGTCATACGAGCCAGTTTAACGGTGAGACGCAAACGTATTTCCCAGGGCTCGGGTGCGCCCCTCGCCGGGCAGCTCGTTGCCGAGGGGCTCGCGGCGCGGGACGATCCGGCCGAGCCCGTCGACAGCGACCATCCGCTCGCTCCAGGCCACGGCGGGGTCCGCGCAGGGCTGGGCGATCAGCAGGGCGCCGGCGCGCCGCACGTAGGTGGCCGGCGCGAAGACGCAGCCCGCGCGCGCGGGCAGCACCCAGCGCAGGTCGCCGTCGGCGGTGCGGTAGGCGGCGATGCGCCCGGGGGTGACCACGGCGAGCATCCGTGCCCCCGCGTCCAGCGGTTGCAGCACTCCGGCGCCGCCGCGCGCGCCCGGCGTACGCAGCCAGGCCGCGGTGTCCGGGACCGCCCGGTGCCAGCGCACCGCGCGCCCCCGGGCGCCGTCGGTGTCGGTGATCACCCCGTCGCTCCACAGCGCGAGGGCGTGCCCGGAGGCGGCCAGGACGGCGAGCGGGCGGCGTCCGTCGCGCGTGTACCGCCAGCGCACGGCGGTGTCGTACGCCTCGACCGCGGCGCCGCTCGTGCGCAGCCGGACGCCGGCCGCGCCGGGGCCGGCGTCCGCGTGCGCGGTGCGGGTGAGGTGGTCGCCGTAGGGGGCGGGCCGCGCCTGGTGGGCGGCGAGGAGCAGCGGGCCGGCGGCCAGGGCGGCGCCGAGCGCGAGGAGGAGGCGTCCGCGGGGACGACGGGAGGCGCGTTCGTCAGGTGGCGGCGGGGGCTGCGCGGTCCGCCGGTCCGGGCCTGTCTCCCGCGCCGCGTCGAGCGGTACGACCGCCATGCCATCGCCCCCGCCACTCGCACCGTCCGTCAGCAATCAGGCGCAGAGTGTAACGGCGGTGAGGGGTGGGAGGCGGGGTGACACGGCCGGGGCGCGGGATGCGGTCAGGCGCCGCCCGTGTGGACCTGGAACGCCGCGCGGCGCACGGCCTTCGCGAGCGCCGGGTCGGGGTGCGCGGCGGCCAGGGCGACCAGAACCTGGACGGTGCGCGGGTGGCCGACGGCGCGGACCTCTTCGATCAGCGCGGGCACGGTCGGCTGCACGGCGGACTCCAAGTGCCTTACGAGCAGCGGCGCTTCACCGTGATCGGCGACGGCCGCGGCGGTGTCCACCCACAGCCAGGTCGCCTCCTCGCGGGTCAGCACGGTGTGCACGTCCTCGGGGTCGGCGCCCTCGTACTCGGCCAGCCAGAGCAGGGCGTAGGCGCGCAGGTGGGGGTCGTCGGTGGCGCGGCGCACCTCGGGCTCGGCGGGTGCCCCGACGACGCGCAGCGCCTCGAAGGCGAGGCCGCGCAGCAGGGCGTCCTCGCCGCGGGCGGCGTCGAGCAGCTCGGTGACAGCGGTGCCGACGTCGCGGGCGGCGAGCCAGGCCCGGTACTCGGCGCGGGCCGCGTTCGGGCGCAGCCGCGCGCAGCCGCGCAGCATGGACTCGGCAGCCACCTCGATGTTCCCGGCCGGGGACTGGGCGGCGACGCAGATCTGCTCCAGCTTGACCCAGACCGCCCAACTGCCCAGCGGGGTCAGGGTGGCGTGCTCGTCGGCGTAGGTCAGCGCGCCGACGGCGGCGAGGCCGGCGAGGGCCCAGTCGAGCAGCGGCGGGAGCGGGGTGTCCTGCGCCGGCACCGGCTCGGGCTGCGGCCCGTAGGGGATCTCGCAGCGCTCGGCGCGCAGTTCGCCGACGCGCTGGTCGAGCAGGTCCAGGAGCTGGGCGACCGGCACCGGGCCCGCCATCAGCTGGCAGAAGGAGAGCAACTGCGGTACGGCTTCGACGACTTCGGCCACCGCGGCGGGCTCCAGGGCGTCCGGCGCGGGGTGGACCAGGGACCAGGCGTCGAAGAGGGCGACCCAGCCGCGCAGCACGGCGGTGTCGTCGCGGTCCCAGACGCGCAGCCGCCAGCCGGGCCGGGCGATGTCGCCGTGCACCTCGACGAGGCCGGCGAGCCGGGCGGTGTCCCAGTCGGCGCAGATCTGGCCCACGGTGAGGCCGAGGTCGGCGGCGGCGCGGCGCGCGGTGGCGTCCGAGAGGGTGCCCTTGCCGTCGCGCGCGCCCGTGCCGTTGCCCGGGTTCAGTGTGGTGTCGGCCCAGCGCGCCACGCGGACGGCGGCGGCCAGGCCCTGCCGGGCGGCACGGGCCAGTTCCGCGGGTGGCGGGGTGCCCTCCGGAGGGCGCGGCGCGGGCCGCCGGGCCGCTGCGCGGGGGGCGGCAGCGGCCAGCGGCTGGCGGCGCGGGCTGACGAGTCGGAGCCTGGAGTCGCGCGGGGTACGGGACGTCACTGGAGCAGTGTCCAGGGTCACCCCGCGAATTCCCAAACGGGAGTGCCTGTTCGGGGTTCGGCCCGCGGTTCGCGGGGCGCCCGGGGCGCGCGGGACCGGAGCGCCCCGCGAGCGGCGGGGCGCCCGGGCTCCGGGGTGCGCCGGCTCACATCAGCGGGGTCAGGAAGCGCCGCAGGGTCTCCTCGTACGCCGCCGGGTCCGCGTTCCACATCGCGTTGTGCGGGGCGTCGTCGACCTGGTGGACGGAGACCAGGTCCGGGCGGCGGTCGGCGAGGCGGCGGGAGAGGGCCCAGGGGGCGACCTCGTCATCGGGTCCGTGCACGATGAGGGTGGGCACCCGCAGGGTGGCCGGGTCGAGCGTCTCGGCGTACCGCGGGCGGCTCAGCCCGGTGCGGCCCTGCGCGGCCCGGACCGCCAGCGGGAGCAGCGCGGCCGGGGTGCGCCGGGCCCCGGCCAGGGCGCGCAGCGTCGCCTCCCAGCTGAGTACCGGGGAGTCGAGGACCAGGCCCCGGATCCGGTCCCGCAGCGCCGAGTGCGCGGCGGCGTGCAGGGCCATGGCGGCGCCGGTCGACCATCCGTGCACGATGACATTGCGGGCGCCCTGCCGCACGGCGTAGCGGATCGCGGCGTCCAGGTCGCGCCACTCCGCCGCGCCGAGGTGGTGCAGGCCGTCCGGGGAGCGGGGCGCGCCGGGGTCGCCGCGGTAGGCGAGGTCGAGCACCGGGAACCCGTGGTGGTGCAGGAACCCCATGATGTTGAGGGGGTGTTCGCGGGTGGTGCCGAGGCCGTGGACGGTGATGACCCAGGTGTCGCGCAACTGGGGCACGAACCAGGCGGGCAGCCCGCCGAGTTCACCCGGTACCACGACGTCGGCGTGGTCGAGGCCGAGCGCGGACGCGGGGTCCCCGGTGTGCACCTGCGGGGTGAGCCAGGCCCTCGTACCGGGGTCGACGCTGCCGTAGGTGACGCTCTCCAGCCGCCGCACGACCGTGTCGGCGGCGTGGGGCACGGATGCGAGCACCGGTCCGACGACCGCGTGCCGCCCCTCGCCGGCCAGTCCGTACGTGCCCGGGCGCAGGGAGGCGAGGTCGCGGGTGAGGGTGATGTGGCCGGCGGCGGTGGAGTGGACGGTGAGCCGGGGCTCGGTGGGCAGGGGGCGCCCCGCGGGCGCCTTGAGCGCGGCGTCGCTGGCCAGGCGGCCGGCGGCGATCGCGGCGGCGGAGGCTCCGAGCACGGCGGTGACGGCAGCTGCCGTCGCTTTGGCGGTACGCACCCGTCCAGTGTCGGCGCACGGCCCCGCCCGGGCCAGTGGGACGACCGGTGAGAGTGACAGATGCCGGTTCTGTGCCGGACGGGGCCGGGTTCCGCTCGGCACGGCCCGGGTGCGCCTCTACTCCTGGACCGGCGGCTGCCCGTACCCCCGCAGCCGCTCCGTCACCTCGTTCAGCTGTTCCTCGGTGAGCAGCGAGGGGGTGCGGCCGGGCACCGAGTGGGCGGTGAGCCACAGGCGGCACATCCACTCCAGCTGCGCGGTCCGGTCGTAGGCGGCGTCGAGCGTGGGTCCGTAGGTGACGGTCCCGTGGTTGCGCAGGAGGCACCCGGTGCGGCCGGCCAGGGCGGCGAGCATGTTGCTTGCCAGCTCCTGCGTGCCGTACGTCGCATAGGGGGCGACCCGCACCGGGCCGCCCAGCGCCGCCGTCATGTAGTGGACGGCCGGCAGTTCGGTGACGAGCGTGGAGACGGCGGTGGCGTGCACCGCGTGGGTGTGCACGACGGCGCGGGCGTCGGTGTGCCGGTAGACCGCGAGGTGCATGGGGAGTTCGCTGGTGGGCGTGAGCGTGCCGGCGCGCCGGTCGCCGTCGAGCCCGACGGCGACCAGGTCGGCGGGGCCGAGCCGGTCGTAGGGGAGGCCGCTCGGGGTGACGAGGACCGTCTCCCCGACCCGTACCGAGACGTTGCCCGACGTGCCGACGACGAGTCCGTCGCTGACGGTTCTGCGCGCCGTCGCCACCAATTCTTGCCACGCCTGCTCCAGTTCCGTCATACCGGGCATCTTGTCAGGCAAAGTAAGCGGAGCAAAGGGGCACATATCGCCCATCCACACCGTTGGCTTGGCCAGACAGGCATGGCCGGATCTTCACGGAGCTTCCGGGAGATTCGCCGTGCACGTCGCCATCCGGGGGGAAATATGGCTCGTGACCACACACCGTCCCACCGTCGCACCCGTATCGCCGCGGCGGTCTCACTGGCCGTTCTGACGTTCGGCGGCACGGTCCTCGCGGAGCTTCCCGCGGCCGCCGCGGCCAAGCCGAAGGGGCATGACGTCTCGTCACATCAGAAGAACGTGAACTGGAAGAAGGCGCGGAGCAAGGGGGCCCGGTTCGTCTATGTGAAGGCCACCGAGGCGACGACCTACAAGAACCCCTACTTCACGCAGCAGTACAACGGCGCCCGCCAGGTCGGCATCATCCGGGGCGCGTACCACTTCGCCCTGCCCGACAAGTCCTCCGGCAAGGCGCAGGCCTCCTACTTCGTGCGCAACGGCGGCGGCTGGACGAGCGACGGGTGGACCCTGCCGCCCGCGCTCGACATCGAGTACAACCCGTACAGCAAGAAGAAGTGCTACGGCCTCAGCAAGACCAAGACGGTCGCGTGGATCAGATCCTTCAGCGACGAGGTCCGGCGCAGGACCGGACGGCGTCCGGTGATCTACACGAACAGCCTCTGGTGGAGGACGTGCACCGGCAACAGCCGCGCGTTCGCCGCCAACCACGCCCTGTGGATCGCCCGCTACAGCTCCAGTCCGGGCGCGCTGCCCGCCGGGTGGTCCTACTGGACGTTCTGGCAGTACGACAACGGCGGCGGCCTCCCGGGCGACCAGAACCGCTTCAACGGCAGCCTGAGCCAGCTGCGGAAGTTCGCCCGGGGTTAGTTCCCCGCCGCGCCACCCCCACGGCCCTGTGGCCCCCCGACACCGGGGGCGCCGCGGGGCCGTGTCGTCGTATGCCCGGATGTCCGGAGAAGTCCGCCCCTCTGCGGCGGTGACAAGAACCACACCGGCGGGGCCCTGGAACCCGGGATTCCCGGGCCCGCACCATCACTCTCCGCCGGAGTCGCCTGAGATCCCCCACCAGTTCACCTTCCGTTCATACAGTCGCCCTACGTTCACCAAGGCTTCGGCAATCAGCCGTGGTCAGCGACGCCGTCCGCAACCTGAAACGGATACCGGATATGGCACTTGATGCCACACTCCTGCTCGCGATCGTGATCGTCACCGCACTGGTCTTCGACTTCACCAACGGTTTTCACGACACCGCCAACGCGATGGCCACCACCATCTCGACCGGCGCCCTCAAGCCGAAGACGGCGGTGGCCATGTCCGCCGTGCTGAACCTGGTCGGGGCCTTCCTCTCCGTGGAGGTGGCCAAGACCATCTCCGGCGGGATCATCGACGAGGACGGCCTCAGGACCGAGGTCATCTTCGCCGCGCTCGTCGGCGCCATCCTCTGGAATCTGCTGACCTGGCTGGTCGGGCTGCCGTCCAGCTCCTCCCACGCCCTGTTCGGCGGGCTCATCGGCGCCGCCGTCATGTCGATGGGCTGGTCCTCGGTGAACGGCGGCACCGTCGTCACCAAGGTGCTGCTGCCCGCGGTCGCCGCGCCGATCGTGGCCGGTGTCGCCGCGATGCTGGCCACCCGGCTCACCTACCGCATCAGCGGCAGGACCGACCAGAAGGCCACCGCCAAGGGCTACCGCGCCGGGCAGATCGCCTCCGCCGGCCTCGTCTCCCTCGCGCACGGCACGAACGACGCGCAGAAGACGATGGGCATCATCACCCTCGCCCTGATCACCGGCGGCGTCCTCTCCCCCGGCGCCAACCCGCCGCTGTGGGTCATCGTCTCGGCCGGCCTGGCCATCGCGCTCGGCACGTACCTGGGCGGCTGGCGGATCATCCGCACCATGGGCAAGGGCCTCACCGACCTCGCCCCGCAGCAGGGCTTCACCGCGCAGACGAGCGCCGCGACCGCGATCCTCGCCTCGTCGCACATCGGCTTCTCCCTCTCCACCACCCAGGTCTGCTCGGGCGCCGTGATGGGCGCGGGCATCGGCCGCAAGGGCGGTGTGGTCCGCTGGTCGACCGCCACCCGGATGTTCGTCGCGTGGGGCCTGACCCTGCCGGCCGCGGGCCTGGTCGGCGCGGGCGCCGAGTTCCTCACCAAGCAGGGCTCGTGGGGCATCGGCCTCACCGCGCTCCTGCTGATCGGCGGCGCCGGGACCATCTGGAAGCTCTCCCGGCGCGACTCCGTCGACCACACGAACGTCACCGCGGACGCGGCCGGCGCCGTGGCGGAGCCGGCCGACGTGGTGACCACCGCGATCGCCGCGGTCAGCCCGCCGCCCGTCGCCGCCGCCGCGGAGTCCGGGCCCTCGGTCGAGGTGAAGGCCACGATCCCCGCCCCGCCGCAGCCCCTGGCCGACCCCGCGCGCCCCGCCGGCGCCACGCTGTAAGGAAGCAGGACAGCTATGAAGATCGACTGGTCGGCTCTCGCCTCCGTCTTCGGGGTCAGTCTCGTGGCCACCGTGGCCCTGGTGGGCCTGTTCACCCTCGGCGTCGTCGGCCTCTCCAAGCGGGAGTCCGCGGCGCAGCGCGGCGGTTCGGCGACGGCCGCCACCTCGGGGGCGTACCTCTGCTTCGCGCTGTGCGCGGCGGCCGTGGCGTACGGGATCTTCCTGATCGTCGCCTGACGGCGGCCCGCTCGCCGGTACGAGGGGCGGCGGGGCAGGGCGCACGGCGTCCCGCCCCGCCGCCCTTCTGTGTACCTGCCCACACTCCGCTCTCCCAGGTCAACGGCGAGTTGACGCACCTTCGCGGACCGTGGTGGACTTCGCGGGCCATCTACGGCAGCAGTCCGAGGAAGCCGGTGCGAATCCGGCGCGGTCCCGCCACTGTGAGCCCTCCTGAAGGAAGGGCGAGCCAGGAACTCTCGCTGCCGGTCTCGTCGAACCAGGGCGTGGACACCCTGAGTGAGGACAACTACGCCATGTTCGCCCTGCGCGGCGCGGCGCGGGCCGAGCGCGTCTTCGCGTACGGCGCCGCCACCGGACTCCTTGCCGACCTGCTGTTCGGCGATCCGCGCCGCGGGCACCCCGTGGCCGGGTTCGGCCGGGCCGCCGGACACGTCGAGCGCCTGCTGTGGCGCGACCACCGGGGCTGGGGCGCCGCGCACGCCGTGTTCTGCGCGGGCGGCGCCGCCGCGCTGGGCGCCGCCGCGGCCCGTACCGTACGCCGCTCCCCCGCCGCCGCCGTCGCGCTGACCGCCGCCGCCACCTGGGCCGTGGTCGGCGGGACCTCGCTGGGCCGGGAGGCGCGAGGCGTCGGCCGTGCCCTGGAGGCCGGGGACGTGGAGCTGGCCCGGGAGCTGCTGCCGCGGCTGTGCGGCCGCGATCCGCAGGGTCTTGACGCCGACGGGATCGCCCGCGGTGTCGTCGAGTCCGTCGCCGAGAACACCTCGGACGCGGTCGTCGGCGCGCTGGTGTGGGGCGCGGTGGGCGGCGTCCCCGGACTGCTCGCCTTCCGCGCCGTGAACACGCTGGACGCGATGGTCGGGCACAAGTCGCCCCGCTACCGCCGGTTCGGCTGGGCCTCGGCCCGGCTCGACGACGTGGCCGGGTGGCCGGGAGCCCGGCTGACGGCGGCGCTCGCCGTGCTGGCGGGCGGGCGGCCGCGCGCCGCCGCGCGGGCCTGGCGCGCGGACGCCGGACGCCACCCGAGCCCGAACGCGGGGGCCGTCGAGGCCTCGTTCGCGGGGGCGCTCGGGGTGCGGCTCGGCGGGACGCTGGCCTACGCGGGCCGGGTGGAGCACCGGCCCGTCCTGAACGCCGCCGGGCGTGCGGTGCGGGTCGGGGATGTCGAACGGGCCGCGCGGTTGTCGCGGCGGATCACCGCGTTGGCGTGGGGAGTCTGTGTGGGCGGGCGGTTGCTGTGGGCGCGCCGGTGAAGGGCGGGGGGCTCCTCGTCGCGGGGACGACCTCCGACGCGGGCAAGAGCGTGGTCACGGCCGGCATCTGCCGGTGGCTGGTCCGCCAGGGGGTGAAGGTCGCGCCGTTCAAGGGGCAGAACATGTCCCTGAACTCGTTCGTGACGCGGGAGGGCGCCGAGATCGGGCGGGCGCAGGCCATGCAGGCGCAGGCCGCCCGGGTCGAGCCGACCGCGCTGATGAACCCGGTGCTGCTCAAGCCGGGCAGCGACCGCAGCAGCCAGGTCGTGCTCATGGGCAGGCCCGTCGGTGAGATGAGCGCGCGGGGCTACCACGGACAGCGCCAGGGCGCGCTGCTCGACACCGTGGTGGAGTGCCTGGAGGAGCTGCGGGGCAGTCATGACGCGGTGATCTGTGAGGGGGCGGGCTCGCCCGCCGAGATCAATCTGCGCCGCACCGACATCGTGAACATGGGCATCGCGCGGGCCGCGCGGCTGCCGGTCCTGGTGGTCGGCGACATCGACCGCGGGGGCGTCTTCGCCTCGTTCTTCGGGACGACGGCGCTGCTGGCGCCGGAGGACCAGGAGTTGCTGGCCGGGTACCTGGTGAACAAGTTCCGGGGTGATGTGACGCTGCTCGAACCCGGGCTCGCCATGCTGGAGTCCCTCACCGGCAGGCCCACGTACGGTGTGCTGCCGTTCCAGCACGGGCTCGGCATCGACGAGGAGGACGGGCTGCGGGTCTCCCTGCGGGGCGCGGTGCGCGAGTCCGTGGTGGCGCCGCCGGTCGGCGAGGACGTGCTCCGGGTCGCCGTGTGCGCGGTGCCGCTGATGTCGAATTTCACGGATGTCGACGCGCTCGCCGCCGAGCCGGGCGTCGTGGTCCGGTTCGTGGACCGCGCCGAGGAACTGGCCGACGCCGACCTCGTGGTGGTGCCGGGGACCCGCGGGACGGTGCGGGCGCTGGAGTGGCTGCGCGAGCGCGGGATCGCCGGGGCGCTGGCGCGGCGGGCCGCCGAGGGGCGGCCGGTGCTCGGCGTCTGCGGCGGCTTCCAGCTGCTCGGGGAGCGCATCGAGGACGAGGTGGAGTCGCGGGCCGGGGTCGTCGACGGGCTCGGACTGCTGCCCGTGCGCGTCCGGTTCGCGCGGGAGAAGACGCTGGCCCGGCCGGTGGGCGAGGCGCTCGGTGCGGCCGTCGAGGGGTACGAGATCCACCACGGGGTCGCCGAGGTCCTCGGCGGTGAGCCGTTCCTCGACGGGTGCCGGGTGGGGTCCGTGTGGGGGACGCACTGGCACGGGTCGCTGGAGTCCGACGGGTTCCGCCGGGCGTTCCTGCGGCTGGTCGCCGAGGCCGCGGGGCGGCGGTTCGTCCCGGCGCCGGACACGTCGTTCGCGGCGCTGCGTGAGGAGCAGCTCGACCGGCTCGGGGACCTGATCGAGCGGCACGCCGACACGGACGCGCTGTGGCGGTTGATCGAGGGCGGGGCCCCGCGGGGGCTGCCGTTCGTTCCGCCGGGGGCGCCGTCGTGACAGCTCCCCGGAGGCTGCGCCCCCGCGCCTTCCTGGCCCCGTTCGTACGTGCGGGTGCGCCATGGTCGCGCGCGCCGTTCCCCGCGCCCCTTCCGGGGCGCTTCAACTCACCGGAGGTCCACGGCTGATGAGCACCCCGTATCCGTTCACGGCCCTGGTCGGCCAGGACGACCTGCGGCTCGCCCTGCTGCTGAACGCCGTCTCGCCCGCCGTCGGCGGTGTGCTCGTGCGCGGCGAGAAGGGCACCGCCAAGTCCACGGCGGTCCGCGCCCTTTCGGCGCTGCTGCCCGAGGTGGACGTCGTCCCCGGCTGCCGGTTCTCGTGTGCGCCCGGCGCGCCCGACCCGCAGTGCCCGGACGGGCCGCACGAGGCGGGCCCGGGCACCCACCGGGCCGCCCGCATGGTCGAGTTGCCGGTCGGCGCGTCCGAGGACCGGCTCGTCGGGGCGCTCGACATCGAGCGGGCCCTCGCCGAGGGCGTGAAGGCCTTCGAGCCGGGGCTCCTGGCGGACGCGCACCGCGGCATCCTCTACGTCGACGAGGTCAACCTGCTCCACGACCACCTGGTCGACCTGTTGCTCGACGCGGCCGCCATGGGCGCCTCGTACGTGGAGCGCGAGGGCGTCTCCGTACGGCACGCCGCGCGCTTCCTGCTCGTCGGGACGATGAACCCGGAAGAGGGCGAGCTGCGACCGCAGTTGCTCGACCGGTTCGGGCTGACCGTGGAGGTCGCCGCGTCGCGCGAGCCGGAGCAGCGCGTGCAGGTCGTGCGGCGGCGCCTTGCGTACGACGACGACCCGGAGGGGTTCGCCGCGGGCTGGGCCGGGGAGGAGGCCGGGGTGCGGGAGCGGATCGCCGCCGCCCGCGCGCTGCTGCCCCGAGTCCGCCTGGGCGACGGGGCGTTGCTGCGGATCGCCGCGACCTGCGCCGCCTTCGAGGTGGACGGGATGCGGGCCGACATCGTCATGGCGCGGACCGCGACGGCGCTGGCGGCGTGGGCGGGCCGGACCGAGGTGCTCGCGCAGGACGTGCGCCGGGCGGCGCTGCTCGCGCTGCCGCACCGGCGGCGCCGCAACCCCTTCGACGCGCCGGGCCTGGACGAGGACAAGCTCGACGAGACCCTGGACGAGTTCGGCCCGGACGAGCCGGACGACGACCCCGAGCCCGACGGACCCGAGGGCGGCCCTGAGGACGGGGGCCCGGACGGTGGCGGCGGTGGGGTGCCGCCGCAGGGCGGACCGGAGCGGGAGGGCCCCGAGCAGCAGGGCCCGGAGCGGGAGGAGCCCGAGCCGGGAGACGCGTCGCCGGACGCTCCCGAGGAGCCGGCGGGGGCGCCTGCGGGCGGCGGCCGCGAACAGCGGGCCGTCTCGGCCGGTGAGCCGTTCCGTACGAAGATGCTGAGCGTCCCGGGGCTCGGCGACGGGGCCGCCGGGCGGCGCTCCCGGGCGCGGACCGAACACGGCCGCACGACGGGTGCCGTCCGCCCCCGGGGCGCCCTGACCAAGCTGCACCTGGCCGCGACCGTGCAGGCGGCGGCGCCGCACCAGCGGGCGCGCGGCCGGTCCGGCGCGGGGCTCGTGGTGCGCCGCGACGATCTGCGCCAGGCGACGCGGGAGGGCCGCGAGGGCAACCTCGTCCTCTTCGTCGTGGACGCCTCCGGGTCGATGGCTGCCCGGCAGCGGATGGGCGCCGTGAAGGGCGCCGTGCTCTCGCTGCTGCTCGACGCCTATCAGCGGCGCGACAAGGTGGGGCTCGTGACGTTCCGCGGGACGGGCGCCGAGGTGGCGCTGCCGCCGACGTCGAGCGTCGACACGGCCGCGGCGCGCCTGGAGAGGCTGCCGACCGGTGGCCGGACGCCGCTGGCCGCGGGGCTGCTCACCGCGCACGAGGTGCTGCGCGTGGAGCGGCTGCGGGACCCGGCGCGGCGGCCGCTGATGGTCGTGGTGACCGACGGGCGCGCCACGGGCGGCCCGGAGCCGGTGAAGCTCGCCGGGCGCGCGGCCGGGCTGCACGCCGCCGCGGGCACGGCCAGCGTGGTCGTCGACTGCGAGACGGGTCTGGTGCGGCTCGGGCTCGCCGGTCAGCTGGCCGGGCAGCTCGGCGGTTCCGCCGTCACGCTGGAGGAACTGCGGGCCGACGCCATCGCCGGACTCGTCAAGGACGTACAGGGAACGAACCAGACCCGCAGGAGGGCCGCCTGATGCCGCAGGGACAGCCGAGTGTCGTACCGGACGACGGACTGACGACACGTCAGCGCCGCAACCGCCCGCTGGTGTTCGTGCACACGGGCGTCGGCAAGGGCAAGTCGACGGCCGCGTTCGGGCTCGCGCTGCGCGCCTGGAACCAGGGGTGGCCGATCGGGGTGTTCCAGTTCGTCAAGTCGGCGAAGTGGAAGGTCGGCGAGGAGAACGCGCTCAAGGTGCTCGGCGCCTCCGGCGAGGGCGGCACCGTCGCCTGGCACAAGATGGGCGAGGGCTGGTCGTGGGTGCAGCGGGGCCTGCACGGCGACAACACGGACAACGAGGAGAAGGCCCGCGAGGGCTGGGAGCAGGTGAAGCGGGACCTGGCCGCCGAGACGTACAAGCTGTACGTGCTCGACGAGTTCGCCTATCCGCTGCACTGGGGCTGGATCGACGTGGACGAGGTGGTGGAGGTGCTGCGGGACCGGCCGGGCACCCAGCACGTCGTCATCACCGGGCGCAACGCCCCGGACAAGCTCGTCGGGTTCGCGGACCTCGTGACCGATATGTCGAAGGTCAAGCACCCCATGGACACGGGCCAGAAGGGCCAGCGGGGCATCGAATGGTGAGGGTCGCGTGCTGAGTACGGACGTGCCCCGGCTCGTCGTCGCCGCACCGGCGTCCGGGTCGGGCAAGACGACGGTGGCGACGGGGCTGATGGCCGCGTTCGCCGAGCGCGGCCTCGCCGTGTCGCCGCACAAGGTCGGGCCCGACTACATCGACCCGGGCTACCACTCGCTGGCGACCGGCCGCCCCGGCCGGAACCTGGACGCGTACATGTGCGGGCCCGACCTCGTCGGCCCGCTCTTCGCGCACGGTGCCCAGGGCTGCGAACTCGCCGTCGTCGAGGGCGTGATGGGGTTGTTCGACGGGGTCTCCGGGCAGGGCGAGCTGGCGTCGACGGCCCATGTCGCCAAGCTCCTCAAGGCGCCCGTCGTCCTCGTCGTCGACGCGTCGTCGCAGTCCCGGTCGGTGGCGGCGCTGGTGCACGGCTTCGCCTCCTTCGACCCCGGGGTGCGGCTCGCGGGCGTCATCCTCAACAAGGTCGGCTCGGAGCGGCACGAGATGCTGCTGCGAGAGGCCCTGGAGGAGGTCGGCGTGCCGGTGTACGGGGCGCTGCGCCGGACGCCGGACGTGGCCACGCCCGCACGGCACCTGGGGCTCGTCCCGGTGGCCGAGCGCAGCTCCGCGGCGGTGGACTCGGTACGGGCAGCGGCACACATGGTCCGCGAGGGCTGTGACCTGGAGGGTCTGCTGGCGCTGGCGAGAACGGCCCCGCCACTGGCGACGGAGGCGTGGAGTCCGAGCCGCCCAGGGACGCGGGGAACTGCGAGCGCCACCACGACGACGGCGCCGCACCCGCCGAAGAACCCGGTCGTGGCAGTGGCAGGAGGCGCGGCCTTCACCTTCTCCTACGCGGAGCACACCGAACTGCTCGCCGCGGCCGGCGCCCAGGTCGCAACCTTCGACCCCCTCCACGACGAACACCTCCCGGAGGGCACCGCCGCGATCGTCATCGGCGGCGGCTTCCCGGAGGTCTACGCCCCCGAGCTGTCCGCCAACGAACGGCTCCGCAAGGCCGTCGCGGAGCTGGCCCGCGCGGGCGCCCCGGTGGTCGCCGAGTGCGCGGGCCTGCTGTACCTCTCGCGCTCCCTCGACGGCCAGGAGATGTGCGGGGTGCTGGACGCGCACGCGCGGATGTCCCCGCGGCTGACCCTGGGCTACCGGGACGCCGTCGCCGTCTCCGACAGCGTGCTCGCCCCGGCCGGGGCGCGGCTGCGCGGCCACGAGTTCCACCGCACGGCGATGGAGCCGGGCGCCGGGCCCGCCCCCGCGTGGGGCATGCGGCTGCCGGCGCCGCGCGTCGAGGGGTTCGTGCAGCAGGGCGTGCACGCCAGTTATCTGCACACGCACTGGGCGGCCCGGCCGGAGATCGCCCGGCGCCTCGTGGACCGGTGCGGCGCGCCGTGACCTCAGCCGGCGAGGCCCACCACCAGCCAGATGAACGCCGCGCCGGCGACCGTGCACAACAGCGTGGAACGGGCGGGGTGCTCGTGGTGGGCCTCGGGCAGGATCTCGGCGGCGGCCAGGTAGAGCAGCACGCCACCGAAGAAGCCGAGATAGCCGCCGAGCAGTTGCTCCGGAATGGTGAACAGGAGCGTCGAGGCGGCGCCCACCACCGGGGCCGCGGCGTCGGCGAGCAGCATCAGCGTCGCCTTGCGGCGGGCGTTCCCGTACAGGCGCGTGATCGTGTACGTGTTGAAGCCGTCGGCGAAGTCGTGGGCGATCACCGCGAGCGCCACGGCCACGCCCATCCCGCCGCCCACCTGGAACGCGGCGCCGATCGCGATGCCGTCCATCATGCTGTGCCCGACCATCGCCCCGGCAGCGGTCAGGCCGACCTCGGGGGCCCGCCCGTGCGCGTGCTCGGCGGCGCCGTGGGCGGCCTGGCGCTGGGCGAGGAGGTGCTCCAGGACGTGCGCGGCGAGGAACCCCGCGACGAAGAGCAGCAGCGCCGCCGGCACCCCGAAGACCGGGCCGCCCGCCGCGTCCAGGGCCTCGGGGAGCAGGTCGAGGCCGACCACACCGAGCATCAGGCCGCCCGCGAGACCGAGCACCAGATGGCGCCGGTCGGTGACCCTCCTCGCGGTCCAGCCGCCGACCAGGGTCATCACAAAGGCGCCGAGCGCCACGAACACCGCCATGGGCCCTCCCTAACCCATCCGACCCCCGCGGCGCACATCCGACACCGCGGGGATGCCGTGATCGTCGGGGTCGGGGCGCGGGCCGGTGTGACGTCCGCGGAGGTGCTCGGCCTGGTCCGGGCCGTCCTGGCCGAGGCGGGGGCCGCCCCCGCGGACGTGGTGGCGCTCGCCACGGTCGACACGAAGGGGCGGGAGCCGGGGCTCCTCGCGGCGGCGGAGGCGCTCGGGGTGCCGCTGGTGGCGTACCCCGCCGGGGTGCTCGCCGCCGTGCCGGTGCCGCACCCCTCCGAGCGGGTACGCCGAGCCGCGGGGACGCCGTCCGTGGCCGAGGCGGCGGCGCTGGCGGGCGGGGGTCGGCTGGTCGTCGCCAAGCGGGTTTCCGGGGGTGAGGCGGGGAGGGGGCGGGGGGTGACCTGTGCGGTGGCCCGGGGCGGGTAGGGCCGGGTGGTCTGCTTGCTGTGTTGGCTTGCTGTGTTGGCTTGCTGTTTTTCGATTCTGTGTCCGTGTCTGTGAGGAGTCCGTCCCGTGCACACCCCTCCCCCGGCTCTGCTCGCCGCCTTGGAGCAGCGGATCACCTCCGCTGCGGACGACCGGGCGCGCACGCTGGTCCTGCTCGTGGGCCGGGGGTCGGCGGATCCCCTGGTCAATGCCGAACTGGTCGCGGCGGCGCGGCTGTTGTGGGAGGGCAGCGGGCTCGCCGGGGTGGAACCGGCCTTCGTGTCGGGCGCGGCGCCGGATGTGTGGGCGGGGCTCGACCGGTGTGCGGCCCTCGGGGCCCGGCGGGTCGTCGTCCTGCCGTACGAGGATCTCGACTCCGACCTGGCCTGGGAGCGGGCCGGGGCGTGGGCCGCCGCGCACCGGGACGTGGAGGTGCGGCGCGCGGCCGCTCCCGGCCGGTCCGCGGCCCCGGCGGACGGGCCCGATCTGCGCCATCACGGCGACGCCGAAGTGCGGGACGACGCAGAGAAGTTGACGGACCTCGCGGTGAACGTCCGCACCGGGACGCCGCCCGTGTGGCTACGGGACCGCGTCGCGGGCTCGTTGGCGGGGCTCGCGGCGTATCCGGACGGGCGGGCCGCGCGGGTGGCCGTGGCGGCGCGGCACGGGGTGCCGGCGGCGCGGGTGCTGCTGACCTCCGGGGCGGCCGAGGCGTTCGTCCTGCTGGCGCGGGCGCTGCGGGTGCGACGGCCCGTGGTGGTGCATCCGCAGTTCACGGAGCCGGAGGCGGCGCTGGCGGATGCCGGGCACGCGGTGGGGCGGGTGCTGCTGCGGGAGGCGGACGGGTTCCGGCTCGACCCCGCGCTCGTACCGGCGGACGCGGATCTGGTGGTGATCGGCAATCCGACGAACCCGACGTCCGTCCTGCATCCGGCGGCGGAAGTGGCCCGGCTCGCCCGGCCGGGGCGGGTGCTCGTGGTCGACGAGGCGTTCATGGACGCCGTCCCGGGTGAACGGGAGTCCCTGGCCGGGCGGACGGATGTGCCCGGGCTCGTGGTGCTGCGGAGCCTGACCAAGACATGGGGGCTGGCCGGGTTGCGCATCGGGTACGTGCTGGCCGAGCCGGAGGTGATCGGTGCGCTGGAACGTGCGCAGCCGCTGTGGCCGGTGTCGTCGCCCGCGCTCGTCGCCGCGCAGGCGTGTGTGTCGGCCCGGGGGGTCGCGGAGGCGGCCGGGGCGGCGCGGGTGGTTGCGGCGGACCGGGAGTATCTCGTGGGGCTGCTGCGGGAGTTGGCGGGGTTCGGGGTGCGGGTGGCCGAGCCGGCGGAGGGGCCGTTCCTGTTGGTGCGGGTTCCCGGTGCCGGGGTTGTGCGGGAGCGGTTGCGGGTCGCGGGGTTCGCTGTGCGGCGGGGGGATACGTTTCCGGGGTTGGGGGTGGACTGGGTGCGGGTCGCTGTGCGCGGGCGGGGGGTCAGTGCGGGGTTTGTTCGGGCCTTGCGGGATGTGCTGCGGGGGTGAGGGTCGGCGCCTTCCGTAGTGGGGGTGGGCCTTGTTCGGCGGGTGCGGGTGAGTTGGGGTTGCTCGCGCCGTTCCCCGCGCCCCTTACGGGGCTGCCCGTGCCTCGTCGTGTGCGGGTGCGTTGGGGTTGCTCGCGCCGTTCCCCGCGCCCCTGGTGGGGCTGCCCGTGCCTCGTCGTGTGCGGGTGCGTGGAGGCTGGGCACGCCGTTCCTCGCGCCCCTGGTGGGGCGCCGCGCCCTCTTGGGGCGGCGCCCCGTCTCGCTCCGTGAGTTACGCGCGGGTGCGGCGGCGGGTCAGGGTTACCGTGGCGGCACCTGCGAGCAGGAGCGCTGCCGCGCCGCCCGCGATGTAGGGAGTCATCGAGCTGCCGCCCGTCTCCGCCAGGTCCGCCTTGTCGCCCTGCGGGGTGGTGTGGTCCTTCGGGGGGTTGGACGCGGCCGGGGTCGGGCTCGGGGACGCGGGCGGCCGGGGGGTCTGGCAGGTGGCTTCGGCCAGCGTGACCTCGCCCTCGACCTCGGCCACGTTCAGCTTCAGCGGGTTGACGGAGACCTTGAGCCGGAGCGCGGAGGCCGCCGCGGTCGTGGAGGTCGTGGACCGGTCGGAGAGGCCGAGGGAGACTTCGCCGACGCCCGGCACCTTGACCGCGGTGGTGCCGCCCGCGGTCAGCGTCACCCGCTTGCCGAGGACCGTGACGGAGCCCAGCAGATTCGATTCGGCGACCGGCTTCTCGCCCGCCGCGCACAGGGCCCGCGCGGTGACCTGGTCGACCTCGATCAGGGAGAGCAGCGGCAGCCCCGGGACATGGACCTTGGCGTGGACGAGCCGCGTGAAGCCCTCCGCCTTGTGCGCGTCGACGGTCGCCCTCGCCTTGGCCACGTCCGCGCGCAGCACGCTGAACGGCTGCCCGCCGTCGACGCCGTCCAGCTTCACGGTGAGCGCGGTCCTGTCGGCGCTTGCGGGGGCCTGCACCTCGTTCAGCGCGACCCTCAGCGGGACGTTCACGGTCTTGTTGAGCAGCGAGACGTCCAGGCCCGTGCGGAGCACGACCGCGCCGGCCCGGCCGCCGTGGTCGCCCGTCGCGGCGGCGGGGCCCGCGGTCGCGAGCACGGCCGGCCCGGTGGCGAGCACGGTCGCGGCGGCCGTCGCGACGAGGCGGCGGGCGGGCGTGCGCAGGACGGTGGTGACAACAGTGGAGCTGGGCATGCTGGTGGGACCCCCAGGAGACAGCGGATGAGGACAGGAACGGGACAGGCGAGTGAGCGGCGCACGGTCCGTCGGGGTGGCGCGGATGGGGACATCGCACGGCACCGGTGACGGCGTCGGCCGGTCATCGATGAGGGAATCTTTACGCACTGAGAGTGAACAGGCGGCAACCTGCCGTGAGTTCACCCCAAAGGGAGGTTTCCGCGCATGTCTTCGAATCCTGAGGCTCGGATGTTCCCTCACGTCACCCTGATGGCACGCGGACCGGCGCGAGGGGCTCATACGCCGGTGGAAGAGCGGGCGCGGGCGAGTTGTGTGCAACGAGCGGCCGGCCGACCGGGTAACGCTCCGTCAACCACGTTCGGCCGAGCCGGGGTCGGCCCTAGCCGACCATGCGTCCGCGCAGCACGATCCGGCGGGGCGCGGCCAGTACCCGTACGTCCGCGCGCGGGTCCGTCTCGTAGACGACGAGGTCCGCCGGAGCGCCCTCCTCCAGGCCGGGGCGGCCGAGCCAGGCGCGGGCGCCCCACGCGGTGGCCGAGACCGCCTCGACCGGAGGGATGCCGGCCTTCACGAGTTCGGCGACCTCGCCGGCGACAAGGCCGTGGGCGAGCGAGCCGCCCGCGTCCGTGCCGACGTAGACCGGGATGCCGGCGTCGTAGGCGCCGCGCACGGTGTCGTAGCGGCGCTCGTGGAGCCTGCGCATATGCGCCGACCAGCGCGGGAACTTCTCCTCGCCGCCCTTGGCGAGCTGCGGGAACGTGGCGATGTTGACCAGGGTCGGCACGATCGCGACGCCCCGCCGCGCGAAGAGCGGGACCAGGTCGTCGGTCAGGCCGGTGGCGTGCTCGATGCAGTCGATGCCCGCCTCGACGAGGTCGCGCAGCGACTCCTCGGCGAAGCAGTGGGCCGTGACGCGGGCGCCGAGCCGGTGGGCCTCGGTGATCGCCGCCTCGACGGCGCTCCGCGGCCAGCAGGCGCCGAGGTCGCCGGTGCCGCGGTCGATCCAGTCGCCGACGAGCTTGACCCAGCCGTCGCCGCGCCGGGCCTCCTGGGCGACGTACGCGACGAGGTCCTCCGGCTCGATCTCGTGGGCGTAGTTGCGGATGTAGCGGCGGGTGCGGGCGATGTGCCGGCCCGCGCGGATGATCTTCGGCAGGTCCTCGCGGTCGTCGATCCAGCGGGTGTCGGAGGGCGAGCCCGCGTCGCGCAGGAGGAGTGTCCCGTGGTCGCGGTCGGTCAGGGCCTGCTTCTCGGCGGTCTCGGCGGGGACCGGGCCGTGGGCGTCGAGGCCGACGTGGCAGTGCGCGTCGACGAGGCCGGGAAGGGTCCAGCCGTGGACCGTCGTCACGTCCCGGCCGGGGGTGCGCGGGCGGTCGTAGGTGATCCGGCCGCCCACCACCCACAGTTCGTCGCGCACGTCGTCGGGTCCGGCCAGGACCCGGCCCGTCACGTGCAGGGTCCCCGCTCGGCTCAGCTCACTCATGCGCCAAGCCTATGAGGGGGGTGGGTACGCTCGACAGCGGCATCCCGTCCGAACCCGTGAGCGAAGAGAGCACCACCGTGACGCATCCGTTTCTCGATCTGGCCCCCCTGAGCGCGGAGCACTTCGCCGCCATCGAGGACCGCGTGGCCCGTCTGCTGAACACCTCCGCCGCGCAGGACGTGGTGATCATGCAGGGGGAGGCGCTGCTGCCGCTGGAGGGGGCGATCCGCGCGACGGCCGGGCCGGGCACCGTCGCCCTGAACGTGATCACCGGCCCGTACGGGCAGACCTTCGGCGACTGGCTGCGCGACTGCGGGGCCACCGTCCACGACCTGGCGGTCCCCTTCCACACGGCGGTCACCGCGGAGCAGGTGCGGGCGGCGTTCGCCGAGCACCCGGAGATCGACTTCGTCTCGCTGGTGCACGCGGAGGCCGCCACCGGCAACACCAACCCGGTCGCCGCGATCGGCGAGGTGGTGCGGGAGCACGGCGCCCTGTTCTACCTCGACGCGGTGGCGTCGATCGCCGCCGAGCCGGTGCTGCCGGACGCGTGGGGCGTCGACCTGTGCGTGATCGGCGCGCAGAAGGCGATGGGCGGCCCGGCCGGCGTCTCGGCCGTGTCGGTGAGCGCGCGGGCCTGGGAGCGGATGGCCGCCAACGCGCAGGCGCCGCGCCACTCGTACCTGTCGCTGCTCGACTGGAAGCAGCGCTGGATCGACGGGGGCCGCACGGCGCTGCTGCACGCGCCGGCGCAGCTGGAGATGCTGGCCCTGGAGGCGTGCGTGGAGCGGATCGAGAGCGAGGGCCTGGACGCGCTGATGGCCCGGCACGCGAGCGCGGCGGCGGCGACCCGGGCCGGGGCGCTCGCCCTGGGCGGCGGCCTCGGACCGTACGTCCACGCGGCGGCCGACGCCGCCCCGGTCGCCACGACCCTGCGGGCGCCGGCCGGGACCGACGCCCGGGACCTGGTGGCCCGGGCGCTCGCTGTCGACCCGGTGCTGCCGCTGGTCGCGGGCGGCGGGGCGCTGGCCGCGGAGATGATCCGGGTCAACCACTACGGCCCGCAGGCCACCCGCGGTGTCGTGCAGTCCTCGCTGGCCGCGCTGGGCGGGGCGCTCGCGGAGGCCGGGTGCCCGGTGGACCTGGAAGGCGCGCGAAAGGCCGTCGCCGCGGCCTGGGCATAAGCGAGGGCCCAGGCATAAGCGATTACGCCTTCGCACAACGGCGCCGCCCTTTCGGGCGGCGCTTTTTCTTATTCTTCTTCCAGGCATTCTTCAGGTAAATATCGGAAGCGGCTTCCCGTACTGCTTCTGCCCGATTCCCCGATCCCTAAACACTAAGATTTCAACAACGGGAAACGGCGTGATCCCGACGCCCACCTGGCCGGTTCACCCTGTGTGACACACTCCACACCGGTAGCGTTTTGCCCGTTATGTTCGTAGCAAATCACCCTATTACGCCGAGGATTCCTGCGCGGGCTCACCCGCGCGCGATAACACAGATCGGCCCAGCACGTAACCCCTCTCCCAGATGCAATCCCAGAAATTGCTCGGTAAATTCAATTCGCATGACCGCCGCACAAGCGCAATTCCAGCTCGACCAGCCGAGCGTGGCCGACGGGGCCGCGATCTGGCGTATCGCACGCGACTCCAAGGTGCTCGATCTCAACTCCTCGTACAGCTATCTGCTGTGGTGCCGCGACTTCGCCGCCACCTCGGTGGTGGCCCGCGACGAGGCCGGCGAGGTCGCCGGGTTCGTGACCGGATACCTCCGGCCGGACCGTCCGGACACCCTGGTCGTGTGGCAGATCGCCGTGGACGACGCCCACCGCGGGCACGGTCTGGCCGGAGAACTCCTGGACGCACTGGCCGCCAGGGTCGCCGCCGAGCGGCAGGTCACCACTGTCGAGACCACCATCACGCCGGACAACGCGGCGTCCCAGGCGCTGTTCCACTCCTTCGCCCGCAGGCACGGGGCCGGGGTGGAGCGCCGGGTGCTGTTCGACGCCGGGCTCTTCCCGGACGACGGACACCTGCCCGAGGAGCTGTACCGCATCGGACCGCTCGCGCCGGCCGCCTAGCCGAACCGCGCCCCCAAGCCATTCCCCTGCAACTCCCCTCCCCACGAGGAGCTTTCGCTGTGACCATCACCCAGCCGGACCTGAGCGTCTTCGAGACCCTTGAGTCGGAGGTGCGCAGCTACTGCCGAGCCTGGCCCACGGTGTTCGACCGGGCCCAGGGCAGCCGCATGTACGACGAGGACGGCCACGCGTACCTGGACTTCTTCGCGGGCGCCGGTTCGCTCAACTACGGGCACAACAACCCGGTGCTCAAACGCGCGCTCATCGACTACCTGGAGCGGGACGGTGTCACGCACGGTCTCGACATGTCGACGAGCGCCAAGCGCAACTTCCTGGAGTCCTTCCAGAACATCATCCTGCGCCCGCGCGACCTGCCGTACAAGGTCATGTTCCCGGGTCCGACGGGCACCAACGCCGTCGAGTCCGCGCTGAAGCTGGCCCGCAAGGTCAAGGGCCGCGAGTCGATCGTCTCCTTCACCAACGCCTTCCACGGCATGTCGCTCGGCTCGCTCGCCGTCACCGGCAACGCCTTCAAGCGGGCCGGCGCCGGCATCCCGCTGGTGCACGGCACGCCGATGCCGTTCGACAACTACCTGGACGGCCAGACCCCGGACTTCATCTGGTTCGAGCGGCTCCTGGAGGACCAGGGCTCCGGCCTCAACCAGCCCGCCGCCGTGATCGTCGAGACGGTGCAGGGCGAGGGCGGCATCAACGTGGCCCGTGCCGAGTGGCTGCGCCAGCTGGCCGACGTGTGCAAGCGCTGGGACATGCTGCTCATCGTCGACGACATCCAGATGGGCTGCGGCCGCACCGGTGCCTTCTTCTCCTTCGAGGAGGCGGGCATCACACCGGACATCGTGACCGTTTCGAAGTCCATCAGCGGGTACGGACTCCCCATGTCCCTCTGCCTCTTCAAGCCGGAGCTCGACGTCTGGGAGCCGGGTGAGCACAACGGCACCTTCCGCGGCAACAACCCCGCGTTCGTGACGGCCGCCGCCGCCCTGGAGACGTACTGGACCGACGGCCCGGCGATGGAGAAGCAGACGCTCGCCCGCGGTCAGCAGGTCGACGAGGCGCTCGGCGCCCTGCGCGACGAGTTCCGCGACGACACCGTGCAGTACCGCGGCCGCGGCCTCGTGTGGGGCCTGGAGTTCCGCGACAAGGAGCGGGCCGGCAAGGTCGCCAAGCGCGCCTTCGAGCTCGGCCTGCTGATCGAGACCTCCGGCCCCCAGAGCGAGGTCGTCAAGCTGCTTCCGGCGCTGACGATCACGCCCGAGGAGCTGGAGGAGGGGCTGCGCACGCTCACCAGGGCCGTGCGCGAGACAGCCTGACACCCCTCAGGAACGTATTAGAGAGAGGCAGCAACTCACCGTGATTGTCCGTTCGTTCAAGGAGATCGAGAACACCGACCGGCACGTGAGGTCGGCGTCCGGCACGTGGGAGAGCAAGCGCATCGTCCTCGCCAAGGAGAAGGTCGGCTTCTCCCTGCACGAGACGATCCTCTACGCGGGCACGGAGACCGACATGTGGTACGCCAACCACATCGAGGCCGTACTCTGCGTGGAGGGCGAGGCCGAGCTCACCGACCGGGAGACCGGCGAGAAGCACTGGATCGAGCCGGGCACGATGTACCTCCTGAACGGCCACGAGCGCCACACGCTGCGGCCCAAGACGGACTTCCGCTGCGTGTGCGTGTTCAATCCGCCTGTCACCGGGCGGGAGGACCACGACGAGAACGGCGTCTACCCGCTGCTGACCGAACCCGAGGAGGCCTGATCCCCATGACCGCCATCTCTGCGGAGCACGGCATCGCCGATCTGTACCCGACCCGCGGCACCTCGGAGGTGGCGACCCCGCGCGTCGACCCGGTCGTCTGGTCGCCGCCGGGGGCGCGGGGCCCGATCCGGGAATCGGATCTGGCGGGCTTCGAACGGGACGGCTTCCTCGCGATCGACGAGCTGATCGGCGCGGACGAGATCGGCACGTACCAGGCCGAGTTGCAGCGGCTGATCACCGACCCGGTGATCCGGGCGGACGAGCGCTCGATCATCGAGAAGAAGTCGCAGGAAGTGCGCTCCGTCTTCGAGGTGCACAAGATCAGCGAGGTCTTCGCGGACCTGGTGCGTGACGAGCGCGTCGTGGGCCGGGCCCGCCAGATCCTCGGCTCGGACGTCTACGTCCACCAGTCGCGGATCAACGTCAAGCCCGGTTTCGGGGCGAGCGGCTTCTACTGGCACTCGGACTTCGAGACCTGGCACGCCGAGGACGGCCTCGCGAACATGCGGACGGTGTCGGTCTCCATCGCGCTGACGGAGAACTACGACACCAACGGCGGCCTCATGATCATGCCGGGGTCGCACAAGACGTTCCTCGGCTGCGCCGGAGAGACGCCGAAGGACAACTACAAGAAGTCGCTGCAGATGCAGGACGCGGGCATCCCCTCGGACGAGGCGCTGACCAAGTTCGCCGACGCGCACGGCATCAAGCTGTTCACCGGCAAGGCGGGCTCGGCGACCTGGTTCGACTGCAACGCCATGCACGGCTCGGGCGACAACATCACCCCGTACCCGCGCTCGAACGTGTTCATCGTGTTCAACAGCGTGGAGAACCCGGCGGTGGAGCCGTTCGCGGCGCCCGTGCGGCGCCCGGAGTTCATCGGCGCGCGGGACTTCACCCCGGTGCGGTGACGTCCGTACGCGGCGGAACAGGGGCGGGACCGGAGTAGCGGTCCCGCCCCTGTCGTGTGTGCTCTCGGCCAAGAGGCTCAGGAGGACAGCGCGTCCAGCAGCCGGTCGACGTCGTCCGCCGTGTTGTACAGGTGGAAGGAGGCCCGCAGGTTGCCCGCCCGGTCGGAGACCTCGATGCCCGCCGCGCGCAACTCGGGCTGCAAGGAGCCGAGTCCGGGCACGGAGACGATAGGGGAGCCAGGGGCCGGCACGGGGCCCCGGCCGAGGGCGGCCAGGCCCGCGCGGAAGCGGTCGGCGAGCGCCAGGTCGTGGGCGCGCACGGCGGCCGGGCCCAGCTCCTCGATCACGGCGAGGGACTGGCGCGCTCCGGTGTACGCGATGAGGCCCGGCGCCTCGTCGAACCGGCGGGCGGAGCGGGCCAGTTCGGTGACGGGACCGTAGCAGCTCTCCGCGGGCCGCTCCCCCGCCACCCAGCCGCCGAAGACGGGGGTCAGCTCGCCGGGATCCTCCGGGCCGACGAAGAAGACCGTGCCGCGCGGGCAGGTGAGCCACTTGAAGGCGACGGCCGCCACGTAGTCGGCGTCCGGGGCGTACCCGTCGAGCGGGGACCAGCCCGCGGCCTGGGAGGCGTCCACGTAGAGGCGGGCGCCGTGGGCGCGGGTGGCGGCGCGCAGGGCGGCCAGGTCCGCCACGCGGCCGTCGGCGGACTGGGCCGCGCTCACGGCTACCAGGGCGGTGGCGGGGCGGACGGCGTCGGCGAGGCCGTCCAGCGGGACGGCGCGGACCGTGAGGTCCCCGCGGACGTAGAAGGGGTTGACGGTGGAGCTGAACTCGCCCTCGCAGGTGAGGACTTCGGCGCCCGCGGGGAGCGAGGCGGCGATCAGTGCGGTGAAGACGGCGACGGAGGACCCGGTCGCGACCCGGGCCACCGGGACCCCGGCGATCCGTGCGAACGAGGCGCGGGCCTCCTCGACGTCGGTGAAGAGGGAGTCGAGGGAACGCCCCTGAGTCATGGTGTCGAGCGCGATACGCATCGCGTCGGCAGCCCGTGCGGGCAGCAGCCCCGAACTCGCGGTGTTCAGGTAGGTGGTGTCCGGGGTGTACTGCGCGCGGACGAGGTCGGCGTCGAGAACGGCGGCGTCGGGCGGGTGGGCACCGGAAGTCTCCATGGTTCCACTGTGCCCCGCCGCCGGACGGGTCAGGCCTGGGGGACCGCGCAGCCGTCGGGGCCGCACGCGTCGCCGCCGGCACTGTCGACCAGGGTGAGCGGGGAGCGGCTCTGCCACGCCTGGGTGAGGGCCTGGGTGAAGACCTCGGCGGGTTGGGCGCCGGAGACGCCGTACTTGCGGTCCAGGACGAAGAAGGGGACGCCGCTCGCGCCCAGCTCGGCGGCCTCGCGCTCGTCGGCGCGGACCTCGTCGGCGTAGGCGGCCGGGTCGGCGAGCACCGCGCGGACCTCGGCCTCGTCGAGCCCGGCCGCGACGGCGAGGCGGACGACGTGCTCCTCGTCGGCGAAGACGGAGTCCTCCTCGGCGAAGTTCCCGCGGTACAGGGCGTCGATCACGGCGTCCTGGACGCCCTTGGCGCGGGCGAGGTGGAGCAGGCGGTGCAGGTCGAAGCTGTTGCCGTAGTCGCGGCCCGCGGTGAGGTAGGGCAGGCCGAGGCCGGCCGCCTGCTCGCCGAGGCCCTGCTCGTTGGCGGCGGCCTGCGCCTCGCTGATGCCGTACTTCTGGGCGATGTGCGGGACGACGAGACCGGTGTCGCCCTTGGGGACCGTCGGGTCGAGCTCGAAGGAGCGGTGCACGACCTCGACCTCGTCCTTGTGCGGGAAGGCGTCGAGGGCCTGCTCGAACCGGGCTTTGCCGAGGTAGCAGAAGGGGCAGTTGATGTCGGTCCAGATCTCGACGCGCATGGGGTCTCTCGCTCCGGTTGAGGTACGGCGCAGGGGTGCCCTGCGCTCTACGTCAACCGGGGCGAGCCGCCGCTCATTCCCGGCGGCGGGGGGCCCGCGCCGTGGTCAGGAGCCGTCCCGCAGCCCTTGCGGCCCGTTCGGGCGGAACTCGATGTGCTCGTAGCGGACCGTGCACCCCGCACCGGTCGGCGACTGGGCGAGGAAGCCGACGAGGGCCGCGCCCGCGGACTCCTCGTCGCCGAGGGAGAAGACGCGCACGAACGTCCAGCGCTCGCCGTCGGTGGAGGCGTGGAAGGCGAAGGCCCGGCCGGTGCGGCTGATCCGCAGCCACACGGTGGACCCCGGCACCACGAAGGAGTTCGCGTCGTCGGAGCGGCCGCGGGTGACGACCGTGCAGATGGTGGGCTCGTCCGGGGAGCGCTCGTAGCAGAGCTTGGCCCACTCCCGCTCCCCCACGTGCACGTAGAGGACGCCCGCGTCGAACGCCGCGGCGAAGCCGACGGTGACCCGGGCGATCAGCTGGAAGTCGCCCTCCGGCGCCCCGAGCAGGCGGGGCGCGTCCGAGGCGGGCTCCAGCGCGTCGCCGGCCGGCGGCACGAAGCGGTCCTGGCGGGCGCCGGCCCGGCCGGTGAGTGCCCCGTCCGCGTACGCCCAGTGCCCCTCGGGGCCGTACGGGCGCAGCGGGAAGGGCAGTTCGGGCAGGTGCAGTTCTTTCACGGCGGTCAGTTCTCCAGGCGGCCGTCGTAGCGGCGCGGCAGGCCCAGCGGGTTGTCGTCGCGCAGCTCCGCGGGGAGCAGGGCCTCGGGGGTCGTCTGGTACGAGACCGGGCGCAACCAGCGCTCGATCGCGGTGCCGCCGACCGAGGTGGAGGTGGAGGTGGTCGCCGGGTAGGGGCCGCCGTGGTGCTGGGCGGGGGCGACGGCGACGCCGGTCGGCCAGCCGTTGACCAGGACGCGGCCGGCGAGGGGGGTCAGCTCGGCGAGGAGCTTGGCGCCCCGGCCCTCGCCCGCGGCCTCGCCCTCGGAGAGCTGGAGGGTGGCCGTCAGGTTGCCGGGCAGGCGGCTGAGGACGGCGCTGACCTCGTCGGTGCTCTCGTACCGCGCGACGACGGTGACCGGGCCGAAGCACTCCTCCAGGAGGAGGTCGTGTGCTCCGCCCTCGATGGCGAGGTGGGTGGCCGGGACCGTGAGGAAGCCGGGCGAGACGGTGTGCTGTCCCCCGGCGCCGGGGGTGACCGGGGCTTCGACGTCGACGAGTTCGGCGCGCTCGGCGACGCCCGCGACGAAGTTGTCCCGCATGCGGTGGTCGAGCAGCACGCCGGCGGCGGTGGAGCTGACGGCGGCGGTGAGGGACTTGACGAGGGTGTCGCCCGCCGGGCCGTTCGGCGCGAAGACCAGGCCCGGCTTCACGCAGAACTGGCCGACGCCGAGGGTCATGGAGCCCGCGAGGCCCGTGCCGATCTGCTCGGGGCGCTCGGCGGCGGCCGCCTCGGTGATCACGACCGGGTTGAGCGAGCCCAGCTCGCCGTGGAAGGGGATCGGCACCGGGCGCGCCGCGGCCGCGTCGAAGAGCGCGCGGCCGCCGCGGACGGAGCCGGTGAATCCGGCCGCCGCGACCAGCGGGTGCTTGACCAGCTCGACGCCGGCCTCGAAGCCGTGCACGAGACCGAGCACGCCCTCCGGGATGCCGTGCTGCACGGCGGCCCGGCGGATCACGGAGGCGACCAGTTCGGAGGTGGCGGGGTGGTCGGGGTGGGACTTGACGACGACGGGGCAGCCCGCGGCGAGCGCGCTCGCGGTGTCGCCGCCGGGCACGGAGAAGGCGAAGGGGAAGTTCGACGCGGAGTAGACGGCGACGACGCCGAGCGGGATCTTGTAGCGGCGCAGGTCCGGGATGGGCGGGGTCGCCGTGTCGTCCGGGTGGTCGATGACGACGCCGAGGAAGGCGCCCTCGTCGACGATCCCGGCGAACGCGCGCAGCTGGAAGCTGGTCCGGGCCAGTTCGCCGGTGAGGCGGACGGGGCCGAGCGCGGTCTCCGCGTCGGCGGCCTCCACCAGGTGGTCCTTGGCCTCGTCGAGCAGGTCGGCGGCGGTGCGCAGGAAGGCGGCGCGCACGGTGCGGTCGGCGAGCGCGGGCCGGGCGTCCTCGGCGGCGCGGACCGCCTGGTCCACCTCCTGGGCCGTGGCCTCGACCGCGACCTGCTCCCGCTGCTTCCCGGTTCGGGGGTCGACACTCCAGACTGGTGCTGCTGCCACGGCGAATTCCTCCAGCTTTTCTCGCGGCTCGCCGGACGGGCCACGAGGGTCGTTCGATATACTGAACGCTGTCTCTATCGGTGAACTGTATGGAGACTATTTCTCGTAGAACGAAGGGGTCAAGGGCGATGTCGGCAGGCGAGACGGGGGCTGGTGCGGGCACCGCGACGGGGGCCGCGCCGGGTGGCGCGCAGGTCAAGTCGGCGGTACGCACGGTCGAACTCCTCGAATACTTCGCCGGGCGCCCCGGCATGCACTCCCTGGCGGCGGTCCAGGAGGCCGTCGGGTACCCGAAGTCGAGCCTCTACATGCTGCTGCGCACCCTGGTCGAGCTGGGCTGGGTGGAGACGGACGCGACCGGCACGCGGTACGGGATCGGGGTGCGGGCGCTGCTGGTCGGCACGTCGTACATCGACGGCGACGAGGTGGTGGCGGCGGCGCGGCCCACACTGGACCGGCTCTCCGACGACACCACGGAGACCATCCACCTGGCGCGGCTCGACGGCACGAACGTGGTCTACCTGGCCACCCGCCAGTCGCAGCACTACCTGCGGCCCTTCACGCGGGTGGGGCGGCGGCTGCCCGCGCACTCCACCTCGCTGGGCAAGGCGCTGCTCGCCACCCACACCGACGAGCAGGTCCGCAAGATGCTGCCCGAGACGCTGCCCGCGCTGACCGAGCACACGATCACCGACCGCGAGAGGCTCATCGAGGAGCTGCACGCGGTGCGCGAGCAGGGGTTCGCGGTGGACCGCGAGGAGAACACGCTGGGGCTGCGCTGCTTCGGCGTCGCCGTCCCCTACCGCACGCCGGCCCGGGACGCGATCTCCTGCTCGGTGCCGGTGGCGCGCCTGACGCCCGCGCACGAGCAGATGGTCAAGGACGCGCTGTTCGACGCCCGCGACCGGCTGACGCTCGCCACGCGCCGGCTCTGAGGCCCGGCCGGGCCCCGCCGATGAGAGCTTTCTGAGAAAACGGGGTCAACGGAACGATTCACCCCTGGCCGCTCGTCCTACCGGCGGGATGAACAAGACGATCAGGCGCGCCTCCGTCTTCAGTCTGCTCCTCGTCCTCGCTCTGCTGGTCAGGGCGACGTGGGTGCAGTTCTACGACGGCAAGGCCCTCGCGGACAACGACAAGAACCGGCGGAAGACGATCGCGCAGTACGCGTATCCGCTCGGCGACATCATCGTGGGCGGAGAGGCGGTGACGGGCTCGGCGAAGACAGGTGGCGGCAGCGACCTGACGTACAAGCGGACCTACAAGGACGGCTCCCTGTACGCGGCGGTGACCGGCTTCACCTCGCAGGTGTACGGCTCGACGCAACTGGAGGCGCTCTACCAGGACGTGCTCGACGGCAGCGACCACCGGCTGAAGAACCCCGTCGACACGGTCACCGGCAAGCACGCGGCCCCTGGTGACGTGGTCACGACGATCGATCCGGCCGTCCAGATGGCGGCGTCCCGGGCGCTCGGCGACAAGAAGGGCGCCGCCGTCGCCCTCGACCCGGACACCGGGCGGATCCTCGGCATGGTCTCGTCGCCGTCGTACGACCCGTCCGCGATCACCGGCTCGGGACCGTCCGACGCGCGGGCCTGGAAGAAGCTCTCGGCCGACAAGGACGTGCCCACGCTGAACCGGGCCCTGAAGCAGGCGCTGCCGCCGGGCTCGACGTTCAAGCTGGTGGTGGCCGCGGCCGCCCTGGAGGACGGGCTGTACGGGTCGGTCGACGACCGGACCGACTCCCCGAACCCGTACCTGCTCCCCGGGACCCACACGTATCTGAAGAACGAGAGCGCGAGCGCGCCGTGCGAGGACGCGTCCATCCGCACCGCTCTGCAGTACTCGTGCAACAACGTGTTCGGCAAGATGGCCGTGGAGCTGGGCCAGGACAAGGTCCGGGCGATGGCCGAGAAGTTCGGCTTCGACGACAAGAAGCGGGACGTGCCGGTACGGGCCGCCGAGAGCGTCTACCCCTCCGGCATGGACAAGGCGCAGACCGCGCTCTCCGCCATCGGCCAGTTCGACGTGACGGCCACGCCGCTGCAGATGGCGATGGTCTCCGCGACGCTCGCCAACGGCGGCGAGCAGGCCGCGCCCCACATGGTGTCCGAGGTGACGAACGCGGACGGGGACGCGGTCACGAGTTACCCGGACTCCGACAGCGAGCGGGTCGTCAGCGAGTCGACGGCGGCGCAGTTGCGCTCGGCGATGGAGACCGTGGTGGCGAAGGGCACGGGGACGAACGCTCGGATCGGCGGGGCGACCGTGGGCGGCAAGACGGGCACGGCGCAGCACGGCGAGAACAACAGCCAGACGCCGTACGCCTGGTTCACGTCGTACGCGACGGACGACTCCAGCGGGAAGAAGGTGGCGGTGGCCGTGGTGGTGGAACAGTCGGACGCGGCCCGCTCGGAGGTCAGCGGCAACGGTCTGGCGGCGCCGATCGCCAAGGCGATGATGGCGGCGGCACTGAAGAAGTAGCCACCGCTGCGGCCCGGGTTTCCGCCCTGCGGAAGCTTCCCTTCCGTGCGGTACGAAATCCCGCACACCCTTCGAAAGGCCGTACGGAACGCGGTACGCTCTCGCATCCCGTCGGGCCGACAGTGAGGGGAGGGAACCGCGTGAGCACCGTGGTGGACGACGACGCCTCCGCCGAGTTCCACGCCTTCTTCGAACGGCATCACGCCGAACTCGCCCGGCTCGCCCACCTGTTGACGGGCGAGCCGGACGCCGCCGACGATCTCGCGGCGGACGCGCTGCTCGCGCTCTGGCACCGCTGGGACCGGGTCAGGGACGCCGACTATCCGGTGGCGTACGCCCGGGGCGTCGTCGCGAACCTCGCCCGCACCCGCATCCGCAGCGCGGTCCGCGAGCGGCGGCGCGTCGCTCTGTTCTGGTCCGGCCGCGACGAGCGGAGCGAGGATCCCGACGTGCCGGCCGTGGTCGATGTACAGGGCGCCCTGCGCGAACTCCCGTTCCGCAAGCGGGCGTGCGTGGTGCTGCGGCACGCCTTCGACCTCTCCGAGAAGGACACCGCGCTCACCCTCGGGATCTCGGTGGGTACCGTGAAGAGTCAGACCTCGAAGGGGCTGGCGGAGCTGGAACGGCGGCTCGGCCCGGGCGAGCGGGGCGGGCGGACGCCGGGCCGGGTCCGGGCGGTCGGCGCGACGGTGGAAGGGGGCCGGCGGTGAACGACGAAGTGCGGCGGCGGCTGCGCGACGCCGCCGGTGCGCACCGCCCCGACCGCGAGCGGATGCTCGCGCGGATCGAGCGCGGCATGTCCGACCCGCACCCGTCGCCCGCCGAGCGGCCAAGGCCCGCCGCCGGCTGGGTGCGGATCGCCGGCGCCACCGCCGGGGTCGCCGGGGCGCTCGCCGTGGGCGGCTTCGTGGTGGGCGCGGCGCTGCACCAGGACACGGGCCCGCGGCAGACCGTCGCCGTGACCCCGACGCCCGCGGCCACGCCGAGCGCCGACGCCCCTTCGCGCACGCCGCGCCCCTCCCGCACCCCGCCGGGCGAGGCCAGTGCGCCCGCCGCGCCGCCCGCCGTCCCTTCGGTCGCCGACGGGCCGCTGTGGTCGGACGGGTCCGTCGACCCCGGTTCGAACGACTACTGGGCCCAGAGCGACATCACGCTGAAGACGGAGCGCCGGCTGAGCGCGCTGACGGTCGAGCTGCGGGTCGCCCGGACGGGCAAGGTCTCCGACACCGGCAACTGGCGCTCCCTGTCCGCCGAGGACTTCACGGTCTCCGTCACCGAGCGGGACGGGTTCCTGGTCTACCGGTGGGTCCTGAAGGACGGCCGGACGGTGCCGGTGGGCGAGTACGTCTTCGCCGGGCAGTACAACCACGCGCCGGGCAGGCGGGACGCGGGCGCGGACACCTACCGGGTGACAGGGCGCACCACCGAGGGCGAACAGGCAATCGTGGGCGGGGACTTCGCGTAGCCCGGAGCCTCGGCGCCTTCCGGTTGTGTCCGCCGGGCGGGGCGGCAACCTTTCCTCCCGGCCCGGCGACTACCGGGCATGACCAACCAAGCCAAGCGATCCCCGCACCTCCACCGGCGCCGCGTCGCCCGCCGCCGGGCCACCCTCGGCGGCCTCGCCGCGCTCACCCTCACCGGTGCCGCCCTCGCGACGACCGGCATGCTGAGCACGGCGGACGCCGCGACCGCCTGGCCGACGGCCACCGGCACCCGGGCCGTGAGCGGCACCATCTCGGTATCAGGCAGCTACGACGGCGGGTACCAGCGGTTCTACGGCTCCGGCGACCTCGGCGGCGACGGCCAGGACGAGGGGCAGGACCCGATCTTCGACCTCAAGGACGGCGCCACCCTCAAGAACGTCATCATCGGCTCGCCGGCCGCCGACGGCGTGCACTGCGCGGGCAGCTGCACCCTGCAGAACGTCTGGTGGGAGGATGTCGGCGAGGACGCCGCCACCTTCAAGGGCAAGTCCGCCTCCTCCGTGTACACCGTGTACGGCGGCGGCGCGCGGAAGGCGTCCGACAAGGTCTTCCAGTTCAACGGCGCGGGCAAGCTGGTCGTCACCAAGTTCCAGGTGTCGGACTTCGGCAAGCTGGTCCGCTCCTGCGGCAACTGCTCGACGCAGTACAAGAACCGGAACATCGTCGTCGACGATGTCGACGTCACCGCGCCGGGCAAGGCGATCGTCGGCATCAACTCCAACTACGGCGACACGGCCGCCCTGCGGGGCGTCCGCATCCACGGCGACAGCGGCAAGAAGATCAGGCCGTGCGTGCGCTACAAGGGCAACAGCTCGGGCGACGAGCCCACCGAGACCGGCAGCGGCCCCGACGGCACGTACTGCAAGTACACCGCCTCCGATCTGACCTACGACTGAGCCGGCGCGCGGGAGCGCAGACTCGCGCGGCCGAAACCATTGCTCAGGTATGGCAGCGGCTTGACCTGGGCTTGGAGCGGGCCGTCCTAGGCTCGTCGGGCACCCGGGCCGACGGGCGGACCGTGCGGCGGGTGCGCCCCGCGCAAAGGAACCCCCGTGCCCCAGCAGTTCACCGCCGCCGCGTCGTCGCACGGCCAGTCCCCCCTGCTGCTCACCGTCTTCGCCGTGGGCGGCGTCGTCGCCCTGTGGGCGGGGCTGAGCTGGGCTCTCGACATACGCGGATGCGCTGTCCGGCGCTCCTGGCCCGCCGGACAGCTGCGGTTCCTCGGGGTGGTGCTGGCCGTCGTCGGTGTCGTCCTGCTGGGCATCGTCTACGCGCTGTGGCAGTGGGGCTGACGGCCCCTCAGCCGACGGGGCGCCAGTCGCCGAGGTAGTGCGCGCGGGTGTGCCGGGCGGCCTCGGCGGGGCTGAGCCGTGGCCGGTTCGCGGGCACCGGGACGCGGGCCCCGGCGCCGCGGTTGCGGTACTCGGCGAACCGCTGGCTCTGCCACGGGAAGGCGTCCGACATGTTCGCGTACGGAGCGACGGCGTCGATGCCGGGGCCCAGCCAGGTGTCCCGGACGACGAGCATCGGGCGGGCCGTGGTGTCGGAGCTCGGCACCCACGGCCGGGCCAGCTTGTAGTACGCGTCCGGAGCTTCGGAGGTGATCCGGGAGCGCGTGACCAGGAAGCCGAGCGGGGTGGTACCGGCGGTGGACGGCGCGAACACGAACCCGTACGGGGCGCCGGCCAGATCGGTGCGGGTCAGCGTGTGGAAGTGGCAGCGGTCGTGGACGGCCGTGCCGCGGCCGAAGACGAAGTCGACATCCCCTTCGACGTAGCAGTCGCGGAAGTACTGGCGGGCGCGGGCGGCCGGCGCGGGCGAGTCCGCGTACAGGGTGTCCTGGTGGCCGAGGAAGCGGCAGCCGTAGAAGGCCGAGCGGTCCCCCGTGACCTTGACGGCGACGGCCTGGGTCCCGGTGGTCCCCGGATGGTCCGCGCGCAGCCAGTCGTTGGCGAAGGTGAGGCCCCGGGCGGTGAACCCGTCGCCGTGCAGGGTCACCGTCGCCGACCCCGTGGTGCCGTACGGGCCCGATCCGTCGGGTTTCGGCGTGCCCGCCGCGTTGTCGTGCACCACGACCGTCCGGCGCGGGTCGCCGGCCGCGCCGATCCAGGTCATGCCGGTGGCGGTGGCGGCCACCGCGACCGTCTCGCGGTAGACGCCGGGGGCGAGGACGAGGGTGCGACCGGTGCCGGTGGCCGCGCTCACGGCGGCCTGGACGGTGGTGAAGTCACCGGCGCCGCGCGGGTCGACGTAGAGGGTGGCCGGGGTCAGCCGGCGGGCGGGTGATCCGTAGGGCCCGAAGGGGCCCGGCCGGGCGCGGGCGGGCGTGGCGGCGGCCCCGAGGGCGAGCGCGGCGCCCGCGCCGGCGACGAGAAAGGTCCGTCGCGACGAACCAGGTCGGGGGTGGGGAGAGAACATGGCGGTACTCCATCCGGCCAGGGGCGCGGGGAACTGCGCGGGCGACCGCGCGCCCCCGCGCCCGAACGACGACGTCACCTCAGCGGAGCTGCTGCGCCCCGGCCCCGCGCGCGACCACCCGGGTCACCACGCGCGCCGGGTCCACCTGCGTGCGCAGCACCGGCTTCCACCCGGCGCCCGAGGAGAGCGGGGCCGCCGGGTTCGCCGCGTTGTACGCCGCGACGAGGTCGGTCGGCACACCGTTCACCAGGTTGCCCTCCGCGGTGACCGGGGAGTCGTTCCACCGGTGCAGGACCGTCCCGGCGCCGATGCCCCGTGGCAGCGTGAACGCGTTCTTCTCGGCGACGAGTTGCGATCTGAAGCCGATGCCGAAGGCGTACCCGAAGTCGCCGTTCGCGACGTAGGAGTTGTTGTAGGCGTCGACCTGTCCGAAGCGCACGCGCGGGGCGCGCTCGACGAGGTTCCTGAACAGGTTGTGGTGGAGGGTGACCCGCAGCTTGCCCTCGTCGGTGGCGCCCGCGCCGTCGCTGTTGCCGATCATCAGCGTCTTGTCGTGGTCCTCGAAGACGTTCCAGGACGCGGTCACGTGGTCGGCGCCCTTGACGACGTCGAGTTCGCCGTCGTGCTGCTGGTAGAGGCGGCCGTAGTACGCGGGCAGCGTGGAGTCGGGGTGGTCGCCGTCGGTGAAGGTGTTGTGGTCGAGCCAGACGTGGGTGGCGTTGTAGACCACGGCCGCGTCGTACTCGGAGTTCCAGTTGCCGGTGTCGCCGTCGGTCGGGTCCCACTGCGGGAAGCAGTCGAGCGGGGACTCCAGGGTCAGGCCGCGCACGATGACGTTGTCGACGCCGTTGATCTGGAGGCTGCCGCCGGTGATGCCCGCGCCGCGGCCGACGCCGATGATCGTGGTGTTGGCGGGGACGGCCGCCTTGACGGCCTTGGCCTGGGCGGCGGCGGACCGGTCGCGCAGGTACTCCTGGGTGCCCGCGGTCGCCTTCTCGGCCTCCAGGTCCGTGTCGTAGCCCCAGACCGCCGGGTCGTAGTCGGCCAGATACCGCGCGAAGTCATAGCCGTCGGCGGCGAAATCGGAGCAGTCCGCGCCGTCCGCGTCGAGCGTGCCCCTGACCTTGATGATCCGCGGGGCGGTGCCGGCCTCGGCGAGGGCCGCCTTGAAGCCGGCCCAGGTGGTGACCGTGAAGACCCGCTCGGCGGCCGCGCCGCCCGTGGTGCCGGTGGTCGCCGAGGCCCAGCCGTCGCCGCGGGCCAGGGTCTGGCGGGCGGTGTCCCGGCCATGCGCCTGGGCGGTGCCGGTGGCGAGCGCGGTGGTGGCGAGGACGAGGGCGGTGCAGCCCATGACGCCGAATATGACGCGATCATGACATCTACGGGAGTTCACTGGGCGCTCCTTGCGGGATTTCGGGGGCGGGATCTCGGAGGGTGGGGGTTCGGGAATCGCGGGGTTCGGGAGGTGCGGGACGAGACGCCGTGCGGGGCCGCGCTCACGCCGGTGTGGCGCCGGGCAGCCAGCTGAGCCGGGACCGCCACCGCGGTGACAGCGCGTCGGTCTCGTCACCGAGGCGGCGCACGTCACGCGCGGGCAGCACCCGCCGGCGCAGCAGTTCGGTGGCGACGAGCCGGGCGACGGCGATCGCGCCGGGCGGGTCGGTGTGCGTGTTGTCCTGTTCGGTGGCGGTCCAGTTGAAGTAGGTCTTCGTCTCCTCGACGCCGAGCCGCTGCCACAGCGCGAGGGAGAGCGCCTGGATGTCGAGGAGCGCGACGCCCTCCTGCCCGGCGAGGGCCCGCATCGCCGCCGGGTAGTCGCCGTGGGTGGGCAGCGCGGTGCCGGCGGCGTCGAACCTGCGGCGCTCCACAGGGGTGGCGAGGACCGGGCGGGCGCCGCGGGCCCTGGCTCCGTCGATGTAGCGCCGCAGGTACTCCTGGTACGTCGTCCAGGGTTCGGTGAAGCGGGCCGGGTCGGCGCTCTTCTCGTCGTTGTGCGCGAACTGGATGAGCAGGAGGTCGCCGGGGCGCACCGCGGTCAGGAGCGCGTCGAGGCGTCCCTCGTCGGCGAAGCTCTTCGAACTGCGGCCGTTGACCGCGTGGTTGGCGACCGTGAGGCGCGCGGAGAGGAAGAACGGCAGGGCCATGCCCCACCCGGTCTCCGGCGCGGCGTCCGCGTACTTCTGGGCGGCGGTGGAGTCGCCCGCGAGGAACAGGGTCCGGCGGCCGTCGTGCGCGGGCCGGGCCGTGGCCGGCGTGGGGGCGGCCGCGGCCAGCGGGAGTGCGCCGAACGCGGCCAGGGCCGTTCTGCGGGTGGTGGGCACGGCGGGGGCCGTCCTTTCGTGAACGTCCGGAGACGGATGGTGGGTCCGGCGGCGGGAGATGCGGCGGGGCGGGTGACATCCCGCCGCCGGACCGGTCGGGGGGCGCCTACTTGGCCTGCGCCTTCCACTCGTCCTGCGCCTTGTTCAGCTGGTCGGCGAGGTGGTCGAGGAATTCCTTCGCCGTCTCCTTGCCGAGCATGACCTTCTGCAGGTCGTCCTCGTTGTCGGCCTTGGAGACGGTGTTCCAGTCCGGCAGGTAGTAGGGCAGCTGCACGATCTTGGTGGAGCCGGAGGAGAGGGCCTTCGCGGCGAGCCGGGTCGGCTCCGACTTCTGGACCCAGTCGTCCTGGGCGGCCTCGGTGTTGGCCGGGATCTGCTTGGCCGACTCGTTCCACTTGCTGTTCTGCGCGTGGGAGGCGGCGAACTCGATGAACTTCCACGCGGCCTGCTTGTTCTTGCCGGACTTGAACAGGGCGAGTCCGTCGACGGGGTTGGAGACCTGGACGCGGGTGCCGTCGTCGCCGGTCGGGTTGGGCAGCCCGCGGAACTTGTCGCCGAACGCCTTCACGTGGTCGCCGTAGGAGCCCAGGTTGTGGCTGAGCATGCCGATCTGGCCGCTGTCGAACTGCGCGACCATCTTGGTGAAGTCGTTGTTGACGTCCGCGGCCGGTGTGGCCTTCTTGTAGAGCCCGACGTACTTCTCCAGCGCCGCGACGTTCTTCGGGTCGTTCACGGTCGTCTTGCTGTTGCTCTCGTCCCAGAAGGACGTGATGCCGCTCTGCCCGTACATCACGTCGAGGGCCTGCGCGATGGAGCCCTCGCCGCCGCGGATGGTGTAGCCGAACCGGTTCTTGCCGGTGTCGGTGAGCTTCTGCGCCGCGGTGAAGAACTTCGTCCACGTCGTCGGCGCCTGGAGGCCGGCCGTCTTGAACAGGTCGGTGCGGTAGTACAGGACGCCGTTGTTGGCCGAGGTGGGGACGGTGAACAGCTTCGAGCCCGAGCCGCCGGCCGCCTGCACGGAGTCCACGAAGGCGTCGTTCAGCTTGCCGTTGAGGGAGCTGGTGGCGAGGCGGTCGTCGAGCGGTTCGAGGGCGCCCTGCGCGGCGATCCCGGCGAGCATCGCGGTGCCCACGCCGCCGACGTCGGGCAGGCCGCCGCCCTGGATCGCGGTGTCGTACTTGGACTGCACGTTCTCGGCGGGGATGCCGACGTACTTGACCTCGATGTCGGGGTTGGCCTTCTCGAAGTCCTTGATGATCTCCATCCAGACGTCGCGGCGCACGGCCGTGTTGTTGTCCCAGAAGGTGATCCGGCCCTTGCCCGAGCCCTCGTCGCCCTTGTCGCCGCCCGCGCCGCTGCCGTCGTCGCCGCAGGCGGTCGCGGTGAGCGCGAGGACGGTGGTCACGGCGAGGGCGGTGCCGGTGCGGAAGGCGCCTCTGCGCGTACGGATGTTCATGTTCGGCTCTCTTCTTCTGGATCCAGCGGGGAGTGGGGGTCGGGGACGACCCTGAAGTGCGTGAACAGAGCGGTCCCGGCGGGACCGGGGCCGGGCGGCGCCGCCGCGAACAGGCCGAGCAGCGCGCCGACCCAGCGCCACGGCGTCGCGGCGAAGACCTGGCCGGAGGGGAGGAAACCGGCGCCGTCGCCGGTGTCGGCGCGGAAGCGGCACCGCGCCCCGTCGGTGATGTCGACGCGCAGCCGGACCGTCCCGTCCGGGGCCGGGCGCGCGGTGGCGGCGGCGCGTTCGGCGTCGGCGGCCCGCTCGGCGAACCGGTGCACGAGCCGGGCGGTGCCGTCCTCGGCGCGCTCCAGGCCGATCCAGGCGTAGGCGTCGCCGAGCACCGCGAGCCCCGCCCTGGCGCCGGCGGCCGGGGCGGCGAGCCGCAGCCCGGCCTCGATCCGGGACGGCCGCAGCGGCAGCCGCTGGGTGAGCAGATGCGGTACGCGCCGCAGGTCGCGCACCCCGTCCGGGGAGCGCACGCAGGTGAGCCGCAGCCCGTCCCCCGCGTGCGCGCTCGCCCAGCCGTCGCGGGGGTTGGCGGTCCACTGCCACTGCCGTCCGAAGCGGCCGCCGGGGAAGTCGTCGTCGGTGGCGGGCGCGGTCACCGGCTGCGCGGGCAGCGCGGGTTTGGCGTGTACGTCGACGGGGGTGCCGCCGGCGCCGAGCACCGGCCAGCCGGACGCGTCCCAGCGCATCGGCTGCAGATGCACGACGCGTCCGTAGGGGCCGCGCTGCTGGAAGTGCAGGAACCAGTCCTCACCGGCGCCGGTGCGCACCCAGCCGCCCTGGTGGGGGCCGTTGACGCCGGTTGCGCCCTGTTCGAGCACCACCCTCTCCTCGTAGGGGCCGAAGAAGGAACGGGATCGGAACGCGCCCTGCCAGCCGCTCTCCACACCGCCCGCGGGCGCGAAGATCCAGTAGTGGCCGTCGTGCCGGTACACCTTCGGGCCTTCGAGGGTGAACCAGCCGGGCAGCTGGTCGCCGTCGATCAACACCCGTCCCTCGTCCAGGAGTTCGCGGCCGTCGGGGCTCATGCGGTGACCCGTGAGCCGGTTCTTGACGCCGGCCCGCGACTTGGCGTAGGCGTGCACGAGGAACGCCTCCCCGCTCTCCTCGTCCCACAGGGGGCAGGCGTCGATCAGGCCCTTGCCCGCCTTGAGCAGGTGCGGCGCGCTCCACGGGCCCCTGATCGCGGGGGCGTTGATCTGGAACACCCCGTGGTCGGGGTCGCCCCAGAAGATCCAGAAGCGGCCCGCGTGGTGGCGCAGCGAAGGGGCCCAGACGCCGCAGTCGTGGCGCGGCGCGGTGAACGCCTCGGCGGGTTCGAGCCGCTCCAGGGCGTGGCCGAGCAGGGTCCAGTTGACGAGGTCGCGGGAGTGGAGCAGCGGCAGCCCCGGGGCGCGGCCGAAGCTGGAGGCGGTGAGGTAGAAGTCGTCGCCGACGCGCAGCACGTCGGGGTCGGACCAGTCGGCGGCGAGGACCGGGTTGCGGTACGTCCCGTCGCCCAGGTCGCCGGTGCGCCGCGGCGCGCTCACGCGGTCACCGCCCGGCGGACCAGGGCGGCGGCGCGGGCCCGGTCCAGGCGGCCGTCGGCGACGACCGTGACGACGCGGCGCACGACGGTGGCCCCCGCGGCGATCGGCAGCCGCGCGTCGCAGGCGAGCGAGGAGCCGACGCCCGGGTACTCCGCCGCGCGGACGAACCAGGGGTCGCGGCGGGTCTCGGCGGTGGCGCCGGCGAAGACCAGGGTCCAGCCCCCACCGGCCAGGGCCAGCCAGTCAGCGGTGCGGCCGTGCACGGCGGCCTCCCCCTGGTGGGCGGCGGTGAAGACGGCGGGCGCCCGGCGCTCCTTGGGCGCGCGCCAGAAGAACCCGCCGTAGGCGGCGCCGGGGCGGCCGTTCGTGGCGGGGCTGCCGATGCTCAGCTCCTGGGTACCCGGGTTGGTCAGCGAGAAGGTGAGGTCCAGGGCCCAGGCGTCCGGGCCCAGCGGGGACGCGGCGACGGTGCGCCGCTCGCGCAGCAGGAGGCCGCCGCCGGCGGTCCACTCCAGGTCCTCGACGAAGCCGTCGGGGTCGCACAGCTTGAAGGCGAGGTGGCGCTGCTCGCCGTGGTTGTCCAGGGCGGTGGGGCCCCGGCCGCGGACGTAGGTGCGACCGCCCCAGAAGTTGTACCCGGCGACGTCCGGGACCGCGACGCTCACCCCGAGGTGGTGGAGGTGGTCGGCGGGGGCGGACTCGGTGACCGGGGTGCCGCCGAGCGTGCTGACGGGGTGCAGGCTGGGGCGCGGCGCGTGGCCGGGCCCCACGTCGGGGCGCAGGTCGTAGCGGGCGACGGGGCGGCCCGCGCAGTTCAGGGTCGGCATGGCGGTGACCTGGCGCATGAGGTGGCTCACGATGCTGCCTCCAGTCCTGGCCGGGCCCAGGCGGCGCCGAGCCCGGCGTAGCCGGTGAGGGAGTCGGCACTCGCGGCGACGAGTCCGTCGATGCCGTGCACGATCCGGCGGACGGCGCCGTCGCCCGTGCCGGGGGCGGTGCGCCAGGCCTGCGCGGGCAGGGCCACCGGGTCGGGGGCGCGCCGGACCGCTTCGACGACGCGCATGAAGGCGCCCGTCGTGGCGGGCGGCGCGAGGAGTTCCGCGCCGGCCGTCAGGTGGTCGAGGAGGTTCTCCAGCAGGTCGGTGCGCCCGTGCACGGTCTCCTGCGGCCCGTGTCCCGCGCGCTGCACGAGGACGCGGTCCTGCTTGTACCAGAAGGTGATGCGGCCGCGGCTGCCGTGCACGAGGACGTACGGTTCGTCGGCCCGGTCGGCGCAGAGCGTCGCGGCGACGGTGACGCGCGTGCCGGTCCGGGTGCTCATCTCCACGTAGGAGGTGTCGTCGGCCTCGATGGCGTGGGCGCGGAACAGCTCGGTGCGCAGGGCGCTCAGGTCGTCGGCGCCGCTCGCCCCGGCGAGGGCGAGGGCGGTGGAGACGGCGTGGGCGAGGGGGTTGGTGAGGACGCCGTCGACGACGTCGGTCCGCCGTCCGGTGCCGTCGTCGAGGCGGCGGCGGCCGGCCCAGGGGGCGCGGCGGAAGTACGCCTCGTCGCGCACCCAGGCCCCGGCGGCGCCGATGCCGAGGAGTTCGCCGATGTGGCCCTCGCGTACCAGGTCGCGGATGGGCTCCAGCGCGTGCGAGCCGAGTGACTGGAACCCGATCTGGCAGGCGACGCCCGCCTCGGCCACGCCGCGGGCCAGCCGCTCGTACTCGGCGAAGGACGGCGCGGGCGGCTTCTCGAGGAGCAGGTGCACGCCGCGGCGCGCGGCGGTCAGGGCCAGGTCGGTGTGGGTGGGGATCGGGGTGCAGATGATCGCGACACGGGCGCCGGTCGCGTCGAGCAGCGCCCCGAGGTCGTCGCCCTGTGCGACGGGCGGGTGCGGGGCGCCGAACCCGGCCAGTTCCTCCGCGTCCAGCGGTGTCAGCTCGCAGACGCCGGCGAGGCTGACGCGGCCCGCGTCGGCGAGCCGGCGCAGGTTGTTCAGGTGCCAGCGGCCGTGGCCGCGTGCCCCGGCGAGGACGACGGGGACCGGTTCCGTGGCGTGCGGGGCGCTCATCCCTTCACCGCCCCGGCGCTGAAGCCCGTGACCAGCCACTTCTGGATGAAGGCGAAGACGATCACCACGGGCACGGCCGCGACGACACCGCCGGCGGCGAGCGCGCCCAGGTCGACGGAGTCGGCGCCCATCAGCGTGGCGAGGCCGACGGGGATCGTCTGCTTGTCCTGGTCGGAGAGGAACATCAGCGCGAACAGGAAGTGGTTCCAGCTGTGCACGAAGGCGAAGGAGCCCACCGCGATGAGGCCGGGCCGCAGCAGCGGCAGGACGACGGCGCAGAAGGCGCGGAAGCGGCCGCAGCCGTCGACCCAGGCGGCCTCCTCCAGGGAGGGCGGCACGTTCTTGATGAACCCGCTGATCAGGATCATCGTGAGCGGCAGCTGGAAGACGGTCTCGGCGATGATGACGCTGCCGAGCGAGTTGATCATCTGGAGGTTGGCGAAGATCTGGAAGAGCGGGACCAGCATCAGGGCGCCGGGGATGAACTGCGAGCAGAGCAGCGCCAGCATGAAGCCCTGCTTGATCTTGAAGTCGAAGCGGGCCAGGGCGTAGCCGCCGGCCAGCGCGACGACGGTGGTCATCAGCATCGAGGCGACGCCGACCAGCAGGCTGTTCTGGAAGAAGGTGGCGAAGGCGCGCTCGTTCCAGACCTTGTCGAAGTGGTCGAAGGTCAGCGGCCACGGCACGAGCGAGGTGGAGCCGGTGGGCCGGAAGGCGAAGAGCAGCATCCAGTAGAACGGGACGAGCGTGAAGAGGAGGTAGACGCCGAGCGGCACGTAGATCTGCCAGCGCGGCACGTCGTCGTAGGAGCGGCCCTTCCCGGGCGGGAGGGGTGCGAGGCGGTGCCGGCCGCCGGCCGTGGTGGCGGCGGGTGCGGTGGTGGTCATCGGGGCTTCCTTGACGGTCACTTCTCCTGGCCCCCGAACTTGCTCAGCCGCAGATAGACCATCGAGCAGAACAGGAGGATCACGAAGGCGATGGAGGTCAGCGCGGACGCGTAGCCGAAGTCGTGGCTGTCGACGGCGATGGAGGCGATGCGCAGGGGCAGGGTGGTCGTCTCGCCCGCGGGTCCGCCGCCGGTGAGGGTGTACAGCAGGTCGACGTTGTTGAACTCCCAGACCGCGCGCAGCAGCGTGGACAGGATGATCGCGTCCTTCAGGTGCGGCAGCGTGATGTGCAGGAACTGCCGGAAGCGGCTCGCGCCGTCGACCTCGGCGGCCTCGTACAGGTCCTTGGAGACGGACTGGAGGTCGGCGAGGATGAGGATGGCGAAGAAGGGGACGCCGCGCCAGAGTTCGGCGGTGACGACGGCCGGGAAGACGGTGGCGGTGTCCGAGAGCCACGAGGTGCCGTAGCTGCCCACGCCCAGGTCGGCGAGGTAACGGGTGACGCCTGTCTGGGAGTTGTAGAGCAGCATCCAGACGGCGGAGGTGAGCACGCCGGAGACGGCCCAGGGCGAGAAGACCAGCGCGCGGGCCATCGCCCGGCCCACGAACGTCTGGTTGACGACGAGCGCGAGGCCGAGCCCGAGCAGCAGCTGGAGCACCACCTGCACGACGACCCACTGGAGGCTGAAGCCGAGCGTGCTCCAGAAGTCGGGATCGTCGGTGAAGGCGGTGACGAAATTGTCCAGGCCCGCGAAGCCGTTGCGCCAGGGTTTGGTGGGGTTGTAGTGCTGGAGGCTGTAGTAGAAGACGCTGAGCACGGGGTACGCGATGAAGCCCAGCATCAGCAGCCCGGCGGGCGCGATCAGCAGGTACGGCAGCCGGCGCGGGGTGGCCGACGTGCGGCGCCGGGCGGGCGGGGCTTTCGCCACGGCAGTGGCTTGGGCCATGACTGGACTCCGTTCGTGAAAGCGCTTTCCAGAGAGGGTGCGGTGGGTCTGGGCGCGGGGCGGTGGCGGTGGCGGTGCTAGAGGGGGTCAGCCCGCGTAGGGATCGGGGACCTTGCCCGGCCTGGCCAGGAAGGCGAAGTCGCAGCCGGTGTCGGCCTGCGTGATCTGCTCGTTGTAGAGCGCCCCGTAGCCGCGCTCGAAGCGCTCGGGCGGCGCGGTCCACTCGGCCCGCCTGCGCTCCAGCTCCGCGTCGTCGACGTCGAGGTGCAGGACGCGGGCCTCGACGTCGAGGGTGACGCTGTCGCCGGTGCGGACCAGCGCGAGGGGGCCGCCGACGTACGACTCGGGGGCGACGTGCAGCACGCACGCCCCGTAGCTCGTGCCGCTCATCCGGGCGTCGGAGATCCGCACCATGTCGCGGACGCCCTGCTTGAGCAGGTGGCCGGGGATCGGCAGCATCCCGTACTCCGGCATGCCGGGGCCGCCCCTGGGGCCGGAGCCGCGCAGGACGAGGACGGTGTCGGCGGTGATGCCGAGGTCCGGGTCGTCGATGGTGCGCTGCATCGTCTTGTAGTCGTCGAAGACGACAGCGGGGCCGGTGTGCTTCAGCAGGTGCGGTGCGGCGGTGATGTGCTTGATGACGGCGCCGTCGGGGCAGAGGTTGCCGCGCAGCACGGCGACGCCGCCCTCGGGCGCGAGGGGGTCGGCGCGGGTGCGGATGACGTCGTCGTCGTGGACGACGGCGCCCGCGATCTGCTCGCCGAAGCGGCCGTTGACCGTCGGCCGGTCCAGGTGGAGCAGGTCGGGGATGCGCGAGAGGAAGGCGGGCAGGCCGCCGGCGAAGTAGAAGTCCTCCATCAGGTACGTCTGTCCGCCCGGCCGCACGTTGGCGAGGACGGGCACGGTGCGCGCGATCCGGTCGAAGTCGTCGAGCGCGAGGCGGACCCCGGCCCGGCCCGCCATGGCGATCAGGTGGATCACGGCGTTGGTCGAGCCGCCGAGGCCGAGCACGGTGGTGACGGCGTCCTCGAAGGCGTCGGCCGTGAGGATCTCGGACGGCTTCAGCGCGGTCCAGGCGATCTCGACGGCGCGCCGTCCGGAGGCGGCGGCCATCCGCTCGTGCGCCGAGTCGACCGCGGGGATCGACGAGGCGCCGGGCAGCGTCATCCCGAGCGCCTCGGCCGCGGCGGTCATCGTGGAGGCGGTCCCCATGGTCATGCAGTGCCCGGGTGAGCGCGCCAACCCGCCCTGCAGTTCCCGCAGTTCGCAGTCGGTGAGGTTCCCGGCCCGGTGCTCGTCCCAGTACTTCCACATGTCGGTGCCGGAGCCGAGGGTCTCGCCGCGCCAGTGGCCGGGCAGCATCGGCCCGGCGGGCACGAAGAGGGCGGGGACGTCGGCGGAGGTGGCGCCCATGAGCAGCGCGGGTGTCGACTTGTCGCAGCCGCCGAGCAGGACCGCCGCGTCGACCGGGTAGGAGCGCAGCAGCTCCTCGGTCTCCATGGCGAGCAGGTTGCGGTAGAGCATCGGGGTCGGCTTCTGGTACGTCTCCGACAGCGTGGCGACGGGGAACTCCATCGGGAAGCCGCCCGCCTGCCACACGCCCCGCTTGACGGCCTCGGCGCGCTCGCGCAGGTGGACGTGGCAGGGGTTGATGTCGGACCAGGTGTTGAGGACGGCGATGACCGGGCGGCCCCGGTACTCCTCGGCCTCGTAGCCGAGCTGGCGCATGCGGGCATTGTGCGACCAGGTGCGCAGGGCGCCCTCGGTGCCGAACCACTGGTGCGAGCGCAGGTCCTCGGGGGCGAGCCGGGGGCGGGCGCCGGTCATATCGACCACCCCGCCGCGATGGCGGCCACCTCGGCGCGCTCCGCCTCGGGCAGCTCGCGGCTGGGCGGCCGGACGTCACGGCGGCACAGGCCGAGCGAGGCGAGGGCTTCCTTGACGACGGTGACGTTGTTGGCGGAGGCGTCGGCGCCGCGCAGCTCCTCGAAGCGGCGGATCTGCTCCCAGACCTTCATGGCCTTGGGGTAGTCGCCGGATCGAAGCGCTTCGATCATGGACAGCGAGACGCCGGGGGCGACGTTCACCAGGCCCGAGGTGAAGCCGGTGGCGCCGGCCGAGTAGTAGGACGGCGCGTACGGTTCGGCGAGGCCGGCGACCCAGACGAACCGGTCCAGGCCCGCGTCCCGGGCGAAGGCCGCGAACCGGGCCGCGTCCGGGACGGCGTACTTGACGCCGATCACGTTCGGGCAGGCCGCGCCGAGTTCGGCCAGGCGGGCGCCGGGCAGCGCGGCGTTCTTCAGATACGGGACCACGCCGGTCTCGGGCACGGCCTCGGCGATGGCGCGGTGGTAGTCGACCCAGCCGCCGTCGGAGACGTACGGGTGCACGGGCTGGTGCACCATCACCATGTGGGCGCCCAGGTCGCGGGCGTGGCGGGCGGCCTCGACGGCGGTCGGCACGTCGTGGCCGACCCCGACCAGGACCGCGGCCCGCTCCCCCGCCGCGGCCACGGTCAGCTCGGTGACCCGGCGCCGCTCCCGCGGGGTCAGGGCGTAGAACTCGCCGGTGTTCCCGTTCGGCGTGAGGGTGCGCACCCCGGCGCCGACGAGCCGCTCCAGCAGGGCCGTGTACGCGGCTTCGTCGATCGAACCGTCCGCGGCGAACGGGGTCACGGGGATCGCGACGACCTCGGCCAGCGCGGCCCGCTGGGTCTCGAACCCGGTCATGAGCGCTGCCCGCCCTCGTCGTCCCGGACCTCGGGGAAGGCCCGCCGCACGAACGACGCGATGTGGTCCCGCAGCGCCCGCGAGGCACCTTGCGCGTCGCCGGCGAGGGCGAGTTGCAGGATCTCGCGGTGCTCGGCGGCCTCCCGCTCCCAGGACGGGTGCGCCGCCCAGGCCACCGCGGAGACCAGGGCGGCCTGGTCGCGGACCTCGTCGAGCATCTTGCCGAGCAGCGGGTTGCCGCACGGCACGTAGAGCGCGCGGTGGAACTCCCGGTTGGCCAGCGAGCGCTGGGCGGTGTCGGTGGCGGTGGCGGCGCTCTCCAGGGCCTCGCGGGCGGCGTCGAGGGAGGCGCGGCGGTGCACGGTGCGGCGCAGCGCCTCCGGTTCGAGCAGCAGCCGCACGTCGTAGACCTCGCGGGCCATGTCCGCGTCCACCATCCGCACCGTGACGCCCTTGTACTGGCTCATCACGACGAGTCCGGTCCCGGCCAGGGTCTTGAGCGCCTCGCGCACCGGCGTCTTGGAGACCCCGAACTGCGCGGCGAGGTCGCTCTCCACCAGTGCCTGTCCCGGGCTCAGCTGTCCGGTCAGGATGCGGTGCTTGATCTCGTCCTGAACGTACTGCGTACGGGAGGGGATCGGAGTGGGCACTGACGTCATGCGCGCCTCTCGGTTCTGTGTCGTCTCGCGTGGTGCGGATCGCGTGGTGGCGGATCGCGTATGGCGTATCCGGTACGACGTAGCGGGGTGTGGCGTATCGGGTATGACGTATCGCGTATCGCGTCTCATATATGACGTACGAAGTACGACGCGATGAAGCTAGAAGCACCGCGCCTCGACGTCAACGCTTCCGACAAAAGAAGTCCGGACGACTTCCGGAACCGGCGACTGCCCCCTGCGGGCGGCCAAGGGCGCGCGGGCAGAGGGCAGTTGGGGTGATGCGGGGTGGGGCGGGTCAGGGCGTCCAGGCCGGGTCGCGGCCGGCGAGGCCGATGACGCGGTCGAGGAGCGAGGCACCGGCGGGCACCGGCACGACCGGCCCGAACAGGCCGTCACCGCCCTCACCGCCCTCGCCGGGCGCGGCCGGGGCGAGGAGGCCGTGGGCGGCCTTCAGCGCTGCCTCGTCGGGCGCGTACGCCTGCCCGGTGGCGCGGGCCAGGTCCCAGCCGTGCACGACCAGCTCGTCGGCGGTGACCAGGCCCGCGACGGCGCCGGGCAGGTCGAGGCCGCCGGCCCGCGTCATGCCCTGCCAGGCGGCGGGCGCGCGCCAGGTGGCGACGAGCTCGTCCAGCGCCTCGGGCAGCGCGGCGCGCCAGTCCGGGCCGAGTTCGGGCAGCGTGGCGCCGGGGTCCGTCGCGGTCCCCGCGCTCTCCTTGCGTCCGGCGGCACGCAGCCCGGCGGCCAGGCCGACGAGGTGGCCGAGCAGCTCCCGCACGGCGTAGTCGGGGCACGGGGTGGGCAGCCCGAGCTGGTCGTCGCGGACGGCGTCGGCGAGGCGCGCGACGACACGGGCCTGCGGGCCGAGGTCGACTGTGGTGTCACTCATGGCGAACGGTGACCCTTCCGGTGAGTGCGGAGTGCTTCACCGGTGCAGACCGGTGCGCGGCCCGGAACTCATCGGCGCGGCGGGTCCTCCGCTGCGCGCCGCCCTCTCACAGCTGTCCCAGCGCCTCCCGCACCGCCGTCAGGTCCGCGTCCGAGGCGAGCCCCGCGTGGTAGAGACGCAGCTGGTCGGCGCCCAGGTCGCGGGCGGCGCGGGCATCCTCGGCGAGGGTGGCGGGGCTGCCGCCCATGCCGCGTACGACGGTCAGGTTCGCGGCGACGACGCCCGTGCCCTGCTCGGCGAAGGGGCGTACCAGAGCGGCGCCGCCCGTGCACGGGACGACGACGCCGTCGGCGACGGACAGGATGTGGGCGGGGTCGACGCCCACGTTGGCGCCGCAGTGGTAGGAGACGGGGTCGGCGTGGAGCAGCACCTGGAATCCGGCCGGTGCCGCCGCCCGGACCGCGGCCACGGCGGCCTCCTGGAGGCCCCGGGCGGTGGCGTCGCGGTAGGCGCGGGTGGCGGTCGCGGTCGCGGCGCCGAGCAGTTTCTCCACCGTCGCCCAGCCGTCGTCGCCGGCCTCGCCGCGCCACAGGGGTTCCAGGGCGGCGCGCACGGCCCGCGCCAGCTCGTCCCCGTCCAGGCCGTGCCCGGCGTACCCCTGGTGGCAGTCGGCGCAGAAGCACAGCGACATCAGGTACTGCCCGGCCTCGCCGAGGCCGACGCCCGCGGTCTTGTCGTGGGCGTGCAGGTGGGCGAGGCCGTACCAGCCGAGCGACTCCAGCTCGGTGCCGTCGGCGCCGGGCCGGGTGGCGGCCTCGGCGGCGAGGTCGACGAGGTAGGCGCGGGTGGCGGCCTGGGCGATGCAGGGGGCCCAGGGGTAGCGGTCACCGTAGGCGTTGCGGACCGAGGTGGCGGGGTGTTCGGCGCCGAGCCGGGAGTTGTGGGCGAGGACGACCCAGGTGTGGACGGAGAGCCCGGCGTCCCGCAGTGCGGCGGCCGCCTCCCCGTAGGCGTCCCCCGGGGCCCAGTCGCCGGCCGCGTAGGGCCGCAGCTCCCGGCCCCGCCAGCGCTCCTCGCCGGCCGGGTAGAGCACGGCGGCGTGCTCGGCGGTGACGATGCGGTGGCGCGGGTGGCGCGGGGTGAGGGCGCGGGTGGAGTGGTAGGCGGCGGCGAGGGTGACCTGCTGGACGCCGAGGTCCGCGATGCGGCGGGCGGCGTCCGGGTCGCCGACGACGTCCCAGGGATAGACGAACGCGGAGGTCTTCACGCGCCGCCCCCTTCCAGCAGGGTCTGGCCGCGCTCGATGAGTTCGGTCAGCTGCTTGATGTGCTCCTCGGTCGGCTCCTGGAGCGGCGGGCGCACCTCGCCGACGTCGAGCCCGCGCAGCCGGACCCCGGCCTTCACCAGGGAGACCGCGTACCCCTTGCCCTGGTTGCGCAGTTCGACGAGCGGCCGGTAGAAGCCGTCGAGCAGCCGCCGCACGGTCTCGTCGTCGCCCGTGCGCAGCGCCTTGTGGAAGGCCTGGGCGAGGTCGGGCGCGAAGCAGAAGACGGCGGAGGAGTAGAGGGTGATACCGAGCGCCCGGTAGGCGGGGCCGGTCAGTTCGGCGGTCGGCAGGCCGTTGAAGTAGAGGAAGTCTCCTGGCGCCTCGGTGCGTACGGCGCTGACGATGCGCTGGAGCAGGTCGAGGTCGCCGAGGCCGTCCTTGAGGCCGAGGATCTTGGGGTGGCGGGCGAAGGCGACGACGGTCGGCGGCGTGAAGACGGCGTTGTCCCGCTGGTAGACGATGAGGGAGAGCGAGGTCGCCTCGGCCAGCTCGGTGTAGTGCCGCAGCAGTCCCTCCTGGCCGGCGGCCACGAGGTAGGGCGGCATGGCGAGCAGGGCGTCGGCGCCCGCCCGCTCCGCGCGGCGCGCGAACTGGACGGCGAGCGCCGTGCCGTACCCCGCGCCGGCGACGACCGGCACCCGGCCCCCGGCCGCCTCGACCGCGGCCGCGACGCAGGCCTCGAACTCCTCGGGGGCGAGCGCGTGGAACTCCCCCGTGCCGCAGCAGGCGAAGACGGCGGCGGCCCCGGCCTCGACGCCGCGCCGCACATGGGTGCGGTAGGTGTCGAGGTCGAGGGCGCCGTCGGGTCCGTACGCGGTCACGGGGAAGAACAGCGGCCCGCTGGGGACGCTGAGGCGGGCGGCGAGGGGGTCTTGAGGGGGCGTCGTCACGGGCTCTCCCTGAGCATGTGCACGTTTATGATCCGCGTCTATATTTCTGAACGCGCTCACCGTAAGCCGCCCCAAAGGGGACGGTCAAGCATCCGAACTCACCGCGGGCACCCGACCCTTGACGGGCCAGGACGCCGCTCCTTAGCGTTTCGTCCGCGACCACGAATGTGAATGCAGCTCACAGACACGGAGATCACGTACATGCCAGTGTCCCCGCCGCCCCCCGGACCCCGCACCCTTCTGCTCACCGGCGCCGCCGGCGGTCTCGGCACCCTGATGCGCGAGCTGCTGCCCGAGTACGGATACGCGCTGCGGCTGCTCGACGTCCGCCCGGTCCCGGACGCGCCGGACGCCATCGTCGCCGATCTGAACGACACGGAGGCGCTGCGGGAGGCCGTGCGCGGCGTCGACGGCGTGCTGCACCTGGCCGGCATCTCCCTGGAGTCGACCTTCGAGAAGATCCTCGAGTCGAACATCAAGGGCACCTACCACCTGTACGAGGCGCTGCGCGCCGAGGCGGACAGCCGGGCGGACGGCGTCGCGCCCCGGGTCGTCTTCGCCTCCTCCAACCACGCGATCGGCTTCACCCCGCGCCCGCGCACCGAGGACGGCGCGCCGCTGGTCCCGGTGGAGACGCCGCGCCGTCCGGACACGTACTACGGCCTGTCGAAGTCGTTCGGCGAGGACCTCGCCCAGTTCTACTGGGACAAGTTCGGCCAGGAGACGGTGTCGGTGCGGATCGGATCCTGCTTCAAGGAGCCGACCGACGTGCGCATGATGTCGGTGTGGCTGAGCCCGGCGGACGGGGCCCGCCTCTTCCACGCGGCCCTGAGCGCCCAGGGCGTCGGCCACACCGTCGTCTACGGCTCCTCGGCCAACACCCGCCTGTGGTGGGACCTGTCGAGCGCCCGCGCCCTCGGCTACGCACCGCAGGACGACTCCGAGGAGTACGCGCCGAAGCTGCTCGCCGAGTTCGGCCCCCTCAGCGACGAGAACCCCGCCCACCTGTACATGGGCGGCCGCTTCGTCAACGACCCGCCGATCTGGCCGCACTGACCACCCCGATCACCCGGTGAGGACGGCGGGCGGGCCCGAAACGGGCCCGCCCGCCGCCGTGTTCGGGCATCCGCGGCGCCCGAACCCACACGTCCGCGGGCTTCCCCGCAGGTCCGCGGCGGTCAGCGGGAACTCCGAACGGGCCCAGACGGGCAGTATCGAGTCCGCGACAGACCTGGTCACCACCGCCCGGCGCCGGTAGAACTTCCGGTGCGGGCCGTTCAGGGCCCGAACGGGCAACGGGGCCGGTCCAGGGAGGCGAAACGGCATGAGCGCGGAGGAACGCCAGCGGGAGATCGTGCGCACGGCACGCCGCACCGGCTCCGTCGACGTCACGGAACTCGCCGTCGAGCTGGGCGTCGCGAAGGAGACCGTCCGCCGCGATCTGCGCGCACTGGAGGACCACGGCCTGGTCCGGCGCACCCACGGCGGGGCGTATCCGGTGGAGAGCGCCGGGTTCGAGACGACGCTCGCCTTCCGCACCACGATGCACGTGCCGGAGAAGCGGCGGATCGCGACGGCCGCCGCCGATCTGCTCGGGGACGCCGAGACGGTCTTCGTCGACGAGGGGTTCACCCCGCAGCTGATCGCCGAGGCGCTCCCCCGCGACCGGCCGCTGACCGTCGTCACCGCCTCCCTCGCCACCGCCGGCGCGCTCGCCGAGGCCGACAACACCACCGTGCTGCTGCTCGGCGGCCGGGTCCGCGCCGGCACGCTCGCCACCGTCGACCACTGGACGACGAAGATGCTGGCCGGTTTCGTCCTCGACCTCGCCTACATCGGCGCCAACGGCATCTCCCGCGACCATGGCCTGACCACCCCCGACCCGGCGGTCAGCGAGGTGAAGGCACAGGCGATCCGGGCCGCGCGGCGCACGGTCTTCGCGGGCGTGCACACCAAGTTCGGCGCGGTCAGCTTCTGCCGGTTCGCACCGGTCGGCGCGCTGGAGGCGATCGTCACGGGCAGCCAGCTGCCCACCTCCGAGGCGCACCGGTACTCGCTCATGGGCCCGCAGGTCATCCGCGTCTGACCCGCCGCCCCACCGCACGCACCGCACCACCTGTCGGGCAGCCGGTCCCCCAGGCATGCCCTTTTTCTCCCCGTACGCTCGACAAGTCCAGGAGCTTCGATGCGAACCCAGAGCCGACGGAGGCCACCGGGCGCCCTGCTCGCGACGGCCGCCGCAGGGACGCTGCTCACCCCCCTCCTGTCCGGCTGCTGGGCCGGCGCGGGCGGGCTCGGTACGGGCGGCGACGCCATCAACGTACTGATGGTGAACAACCCGCAGATGACCGAGTTGCAGAAGCTCACCGCCCGCTACTTCACCCGCGAGACCGGTATCAAAGTGAACTTCACGGTCCTGCCGGAGAACGACGTCCGCGACAAGATCAGCCAGGACTTCGCCAACCAGGCCGGCCAGTACGACGTGGCGACGCTCAGCAACTACGAGATCCCCATCTACGCCCGCAACGGCTGGCTGCGTGAACTCGGCCCGTACGCGCGCAAGGACGCCCGCTTCGACCAGCAGGACATCCTGGAACCCATGCGCGAGTCGCTCACCGGTGACGACGGCAAGCTCTACGGGGAGCCCTTCTACGGCGAGTCCTCGTTCCTCATGTACCGCAAGGACGTCTTCGCCGAGAAGGGCCTGAAGATGCCCGCGCACCCGACCTGGCGGCAGGTCGCGGACCTCGCGGCGAAGGTGGACGGCGCGCAGTCCGGCATGAAGGGGATCTGCCTGCGCGGCCTGCCCGGCTGGGGCGAGCTGATGGCGCCGCTGACGACGGTCGTGAACACCTTCGGCGGCACCTGGTTCGACAAGGACTGGACCGCGCGCCTGGACGACAAGGGCTTCAAAGACGCCACGAAGTTCTACGTGGACCTCGTGCGCGAGCACGGCGAGTCGGGCGCCGCCCAGTCCGGTTTCGCCGAGTGCCTCAACAACCTCACCCAGTCCAAGACCGCCATGTGGTACGACGCGACCTCGGCGGCCGGTTCGCTGGAGTCCGCCAACTCCCCGGTCAAGGGCAAGATCGGCTACGTCTCCGCGCCCGTCGAGAAGACGGAGAACAGCGGCTGGCTCTACACCTGGGCCTGGGGCCTGCAGAAAGCCTCCCCCCACCCCGACAAGGCCTGGAAATTCATCTCCTGGGCGTCGGGCAAGGAGTACGAGAAGCTCGTCGGGGAGAAGGTCGGCTGGTCCGACGTGCCCGCCGGCAAGCGCGCCTCGACGTACGAGATCCCCGCCTACCGCTCCGAAGCCGCCGCCTTCGTGGACGTGACGCGCACCGCCATCGAGGGCGCGAAACCGCGCGACCCGGGCGTGCAGCCGCGGCCCGCGCCCGGCATCCAGTTCGTCGGCATCCCCGAGTTCACCGATCTCGGCACCAAGGTCTCGCAGGAGATCAGCGCGGCCGTCGCCGGACGCCAGTCCGTCGGCTCGGCCCTGAAGAAGTCCCAGAAACTCGCCTCCGAGATCACGAAGGAGTACGAGGGCCGATGACGACCACACCGACCGCGCCCCCGGCCACCCTCGCCCGGACCCGCGCGCCCGCCTCCCGGCCGACGCCCCACCGGCTGCGCGCCTGGGCCACCCGGGCCCCGCTGTTGCCCGCCCTGGTCTTCATGATCGTCGTGACCCAGCTGCCGTTCGTGGCCACGCTGGTGATCTCCCTCTTCGACTGGAACGCGCTGTACCCGGACGCCCGGCACTTCACCTGGTTCGGGAACTACGCGGAGGTCCTCACCGACGCCGACCTGCGCAAGTCCGTCCTGACCACCATCGTCCTGACCGCCACGGTCGTCCTGGTGAGCCTCGTCGCCGGGCTCGGCCTCGCGCTGCTCCTGGACCGCAAGTTCAAGGGGCGCGGCCTGGTCCGCACCCTGCTCATCGCGCCGTTCCTGGTGGTGCCGGTGGCGGCCGCCCTGCTGTGGAAGCACGTCCTCTACAACCCCGAGTACGGGCTGCTCAACGGCCTGCTGCACTACGTCGGCGGACCGCAGCCCGACTGGATCTCCAACACCCCGCTGCTCGCGGTCGAGATGTCGCTGATCTGGCAGTGGACGCCGTTCATGATGCTGATCCTGCTGGCGGGGCTCCAGTCGCGCTCCCCCGAACTCATCGAGGCGGCCCGGATGGACGGGGCGGGCCCCTGGCAGGTCTTCCGCCACCTCACGCTGCCGCACCTGCGCCGCTACCTCGAACTGGGCGCGCTGCTCGGCTCGATCTACATCGTGCAGAACTTCGATGCGGTCTTCACCCTCACCTCGGGCGGCCTGGGCACCGCCAACCTGCCCTACACCGTCTACCAGAGCTTCTACCAGGCCCACGAGAACGGCCTCGCCTCGGCCGCCGGCGTCCTGGTCGTCATCGGTTCGCTCATCATCGCGACCTTCGCGCTGCGCGTCGTGTCGTCCCTGTTCCGTGAGGAGGTGTCACGCGGATGACGTTCACCGGCTTCTTCCGGAGCAAGGGCCTCGGCCTGGCCGCCTGGCTGCTGGGCATCGTCTTCTTCCTGCCCATCGCCTGGATGACCCTGACCTCCTTCCACACCGAGGAGGACGCGGCGACCAACCCGCCGTCCTTCGCCGCCTCGCTCACCCTCGACGGCTACCGCGACTTCTTCGGCGCGGGCGGCGGCGCGAGCCCCTGGCCCGCGCTGATCAACTCCACGGTCGCCTCGCTGGCCTCGACGCTCTTCGTCCTGCTCCTGGCCCTGCCCGCGGCGTACGCGCTGTCGATCCGCCCGGTGAAGAAGTGGACGGACGTCCTGTTCTTCTTCCTCTCCACGAAGATGCTCCCCGTCGTCGCGGGCCTGCTCCCCATCTACCTGTTCGCGAAGAACACCGACTTCCTGGACAACATCTGGCTGCTCGTCATCCTCTACACGTCGATGAACCTGCCGATCGCGGTGTGGATGATGCAGTCGTTCCTCGCGGAGGTGCCGGTCGCGGTCATCGAGGCGGCCCAGATCGACGGGGCGCGGCTGCCCACGGTCCTCACCCGGGTCGTCGCCCCGATCGCGCTGCCCGGCATCGCGGCGACCGCGCTGATCTGCTTCATCTTCAGCTGGAACGAACTCCTCTTCGCGCGGGTGCTCACGGGTGTCGTCGCCCAGACCGCGCCCGTCTTCCTGACCGGCTTCATCACCAGTCAGGGGCTGTTCCTGGCGAAGGTGTGCGCCGCGTCGCTCGTGATCTCCCTGCCGGTGCTCGCCGCGGGGTTCGCCGCCCAGGACAAGCTGGTCCAGGGCCTCTCGTTGGGAGCTGTGAAATGAAGGCCGCGATCGTCGAGTCCGTCGGCAAGGTCGTCGTCGGCGAGGTGCCCGATCCCACGCCGGGCCCCCGGGACGTCGTCGTGGAGGTGGCGGCCTGCGGCCTGTGCGGCACGGATCTGCACATCCGCCAGGGCGAGTTCGCCCCCACGCTGCCGGTGGTGCCGGGCCACGAGTTCGCGGGCACGGTGGCCGAGGTCGGCAGCGCCGTCACCGAGGTGCGGGTCGGCGACCGGGTCGCGGTCGACCCCTCGCTCCACTGTCACGAGTGCCGCTTCTGCCGGGCAGGACGCGGCAACCTCTGCGAGCGCTGGGCGGCGATCGGCGTCACCACGGCGGGCGGCGCGGCCCAGTACGCGCTGGCACCCGTCGCCAACTGCGTCCGCCTGCCCGACCACGTCCGCACCCAGGACGCGGCCCTCATCGAACCACTGTCCTGCGCGGTGCGCGGCTACGACGTGCTGCGCTCCCGGCTCGGCTCGCACGTGCTCATCTACGGCTCGGGGACCATGGGGCTGATGATGCTGGAGCTGGCCAAGCGGACCGGCGCGGCCACGGTCGACGTGGTGGACCTCAACCCGGAGCGGCTCGCGACGGCCAAGCAGCTCGGGGTCTCGGCGTCCGCCGCGGGCCCGGACGAGCTGGACCGGCCCGAGGGCTGGGACGTGGTGATCGACGCGACGGGCAACGCGGCGGCGATCCAGGACGGCCTCGGCCGGGTCGCCAAGGCGGGCACCTTCCTCCAGTTCGGCGTCGCGGACTACGCGACCCGGGTGGAGATCGACCCGTACCGCATCTACAACCAGGAGATCACCATCACCGGCTCGATGGCGGTGCTGCACAGCTACGAGCGGGCCGCGGAACTCTTCGCGGGCGGGGTCCTCGACCCGGAGGTCTTCATCAGCGACCGGCTCCCGCTCGACCAGTACCCGCAGGCGCTCGACCAGTTCGCGTCCGGGGTGGGCCGCAAGATCGTCGTCGTACCGTAATCCGGTGTCGGTCCCGGCACGGTCGGCGCTACGCTCCCGACCGTGCCGAGACCTCAGGGATTCACCTACTGCGAGCGCGCCGACGGCAGCGTCACCCTCAGCCACGCCGGGCGCGACGCCGGCGTGCTGCGCGGCGCGCGGGCCGCGCGGTTCCTGGCCGAGGTGACCGCCGGGGACGCTCAGCTGGTCATGGCCCGCTGGACCGGGAACTACCGCCACGGGAACGAGCGCCGGGCCCGCTCCCATCCGCGCAACCAGCGGTAGCCGGACCTCAGAGCGCCTGGGCGGCCGGCTTGACCATGCCGCGCACGGTGCGCGACTTGACGAAGTCGCCCATCGCCGTCATCTCCCACTCGCCGGAGAACTGCTTGATGAGCTTGGCCATCATCACGCCGGTCTGCGGCTCCGCGCCCGTCAGGTCGAAGCGGACCAGCTCCTCGCCGGTCGCGGCGTCCAGCAGACGGCAGTACGCCTTGGCGACCTCCGTGAACTTCTGGCCCGAGAACGAGTTCACCGTGAAGACCAGGCCCGTGACGTCCTGCGGCAGCCGGCCGAGGTCGACGACGATCACCTCGTCGTCACCGGCGCCCTCCCCCGTGAGGTTGTCACCGGAGTGCTTGATCGCGCCGTTCACGATCGACAGCTTGCCGAAGTAGCAGCTGTCCACGTGGTTGCGCTGCGGCCCGTACGCGATGACCGACGCGTCCAGGTCGATGTCCTTGCCGCGGAAGGCGGGCTCCCAGCCGAGCCCCATCTTGACCTGGCTCAGCAGCGGCTTGCCACCCTTGACCAGGGAGACCGTCTGGTTCTTCTGGAGGGAGACGCGGCCCTTGTCCAGGTTGATCTTCCCGGCGCCGGGCGCGGGGGCGGCGGGCGCGGCGGCCGGGGGCGCGGCGGGCGGCGGGGGCGGGGCGAGGCGCGGGTCGACCGGCGGGGTGGTCGGCGCGGGCATGGCGGCGGCCGGGCTCGCCGCCGGGGCGGCGACAGGCGGGGCGGCGGGCGCGGCCGGCTCCTCGACCGATACGCCGAAGTCGGTGGCGATCCCGGCGAGGCCGTCCGCGTACCCCTGGCCGACCGCGCGGGCCTTCCACGCGCCGCCGCGCAGATAGACCTCCATGACGACCAGCGCCGTCTCCGCGCCGAGCTGCGGGGGCGTGAACGTGGCGAGGACCGACCCGTCGTCCGCGTCGCGCACCGTGGCCGTCGGCTCGATGCCCTGGAAGGTCTGGCCCGCGGCGTCGGGGCTCGCGGTGACGACGATCTTCTCGATGCCCGGCGGCACGGCGGCCGTGTCCACCGTGATCGCGTCGGGGCTCGTGCCACCGCCCGACGTGTACGTGACACCGGGGCCGGCCGGCTGGTTGTAGAAGATGAAGTCGTCGTCCGAGCGCACCTTGCCGTCGGCGGTGAGCAGCAGGCCCGACACGTCGAGCCGCACGGGGGCGGAGACGTCCACCGCCACCCGCACCGCCGTGAGCGGGATGTTCGAACCTGGGGTCATAGCTGTCATGCCAGGGGTAACGAGCGGCTCCGCTTTGCCGTTCCCTTACCCAGAACCTTTTCCCGTCCCGGCTCACCCGTACGAGCGACACCGCACGGATCGCCCACGGGCGGGGCCGGTGCGGCGCCGTCCGATGCGAGAGTTTCCGGCGTGAATCCGCACAAAAGCACCCCCCATGGCGTACCGCCGGACGATCCGATCACCGCCGAAGGCGTCGCCGACGCGGGTGACCTCGGGTACAGCAAGGCGCTCAGACCGCGGCACATCAGCATGATCGCGATCGGCGGCGCGATCGGCACGGGTCTCTTTCTCGGTGCGGGCGGCAACCTCGCCAAGGCGGGGCCCGCGCTGGCCATCGCGTACGCCGTCTGCGGTGTCTTCGCCTTCTTCGTGGTGCGGGCCCTGGGTGAGCTCGTCGTGCACCGCCCCTCGTCGGGTTCGTTCGTCAGCTACGCCCGCGAGTTCCTGGGCGAGCAGGGGGCGTACGTCGCGGGCTGGATGTACGTGCTGAACTGGTCGACCACCGGGATGGCCGACATCACCGCGATCGCGCTGTACGTGCACTACTGGTCGATGTTCACGTCGGTGCCGCAGTGGGTGCTCGCGGCGATCGCGCTGGCGATCGTGCTCACCGTGAACCTGATCTCCGTGAAGAGCTTCGGCGAGATGGAGTTCTGGTTCGCCATCGTCAAGGTCACCGCGATCGTCGCGTTCCTGCTGATCGGCGTCTTCTACCTGGCCTCTCCCGCGGAGATCCAGGGCCAGGCGCCCGGCCTGTCGCTCATCAGCGACCACGGCGGCTGGTTCCCGCTGGGGGTGCTGCCCGTCGTCCTGATCACGCAGACGGTGATCTTCGCGTACTCGGCGGTCGAGATGGTGGGCGTGACGGCGGGCGAGACGGCCGACCCGGGGACGGTGGTGCCCAAGGCGGTGAACTCGATCATGTGGCGGGTGGGCATCTTCTACGTCGGCTCGGTGGTGATGCTGACGCTGCTGCTGCCGTGGACGGCGTACTCGGCGGACCAGAGCCCGTTCGTGACGGTGCTGTCGAAGATCGGGGTGCCGGCGGCGGGCGGCATCATGAACCTGGTCGTGCTGACGGCCGCGATGTCCTCGCTCAACTCCGGCCTCTACACGACCGGCCGCATCCTGCGCTCGATGGCGATGGCCGGTTCGGCGCCCTCCTTCACCGCCCGGATGAGCCGCAGCCACGTGCCGTACGCGGGCATCCTGCTGACGTCGACGGTGGCGCTGCTCGGCGTCGCCCTGAACGCGTGGCTGCCCGACGACGCCTTCGGCATCGTCACGAACGTCGCCTCGCTCGGTGTCATCTCCGCCTGGTGCATGATCATGCTCTGCCACCTGGTGTTCGTCCGCCGCTCGAAGGAGGGGCTCGTGCACCGGCCCGCGTTCCGGCTGTGGGGCTCGCCGTGGATCGAGCTGGTGACGATCGCGTTCCTGCTCGCGGTGCTCGTGATGATGTGGTTCGACACGGACGGCGCGGGCCGCGACACGGTCCTGCTCCTGGTCCCCGTCGCGCTCGCCCTGACGGGCGGCTGGTTCCTGGTACGGCGACGGGTCCACCGGATCGCCGCCGAACGGGAGGCGCCTCCGGTGGACCCGCTGGGCTGAGACCCCGTCCGTCAGCGCTGGCGCTTCCAGGGGCCGGTGATGGCCAGCATGATGCCGGGCGTCTGGATGTTGGCGTAGAGGGTGTGCCCGTCGGGCGAGAAGGTGACGCCGGTGAACTCGCTGTACTCCGGGTCCTCCGCGGTGCCGATGTTCAGCTCGTTGCGCGCGATCGGGTACGTCGTGCCGCGCTCGGTCGCGCCGAACAGGTGCTGGACGCCCTCGCCGTCCTCGGCGATGACCAGGCCGCCGTAGGGAGAGACGGTGATGTTGTCCGGGCCGTCGAGGGCGCCGTCCACGGAGGGGTCGGGGTTGACGCCGAGCAGCACCTTCAGGGTGAGGGTGCGGCGCTTGGGGTCGTAGAACCAGACCTGTCCGTCGTGGGCGACGGGGCTCTCGTCACGGGCGAACGAGGCGACGATGTAGGTGCCGCCGTCGGCCCACCACATGCCCTCCAGCTTGCGGGCGCGGGTGACCTCGCCGTCCTTGAACTGCTTGCGCGTGGAGACCGCCTTCGCGTCGCGGTCGGGGACGTCCACCCAGTCCACGCCGTAGACGGTGCCGGTCTTCGTGGCGCGGGAGAGGTCGTCGACGAACCGGCCGCCGGAGTCGAAGCACTTGAACGCCTGGAGCACGCCCGCGTCGTCGGCGAGGGTGCGCAGCTTGCCGCGGCCGTGGTGGAAGCCGTGCGGCGGCACCCAGCGGTAGAGCAGGCCGTTGGGGCCCGAGGCGTCCTCGGTGAGGTACAGGTGGCCGCGCTTGGGGTCGACGACGACGGCCTCGTGGGCGTAGCGGCCCAGGGCCTTGATCGGCTTCGGGGCGCGGTTGGCGCGGCGGTCGGCGGGGTCGACCTCGAAGACGTAGCCGTGGTCCTTGGTGAAGCCGTTCTTGCCGGCCTTGTCCTCGGTCTCCTCGCAGGTCAGCCAGGTGCCCCAGGGGGTGTTGCCGCCCGCGCAGTTGGTCGCGGTGCCGGCGATGCCGACCCACTCGGCGACCTCGCCGCCGCGGCGGACCTCGACGACGGTGCAGCCGCCCGCCGCCATGGGGTCGTAGACCAGGCCCTCGGTGAGCGGCACCGGGTGCGGCCAGTCGGCGCGGGCGCCGGCCAGCTCGTGGTTGTTGACGAGCAGGGTGGTGCCGCGCGGCCCCTCGAAGGTGGATGTGCCGTCGTGGTTGGACGGCGTGAACTCGCCGGACTCCAACTTTGTCTTCCCGCAGTACGTGATGATCTTGTACGAGAATCCGGCGGGCAGCGCGAGGATGCTCTTGGGGTCGGAGCGCAGCGGGCCGTACCCGGCGCCGTGGTGCCCCCCGTGGTGGCCATCGTGGTCGCCGTGGTCGCCGTGGCGGTCCGCGTCGTCGGTGGCGGCGAGCGCGCCCGGCGCCGTGGCGAGGGCGCCGACGGACCCGGCCAGGGCGACGCCCGCGCCGGTGGCGGCGGAGCGTACGGCGAAGTCCCTGCGAGTGAGTGACATGGTGGCTGTCTCCTGCTGACGGTGAACGGGGGCGGGGCCGGGTGGGGTCACGGACCCTGTTTCCGGCCACACGTTCCCGTCCGCGTCTGAACGGCGGTTGAACACCGCCCGACGTCGAGGGACCCGCTTCCATGACATCCGTGAACCCGCGGGGACCCCGAAAGGGGCGCGGGGAACGGCGCGCTCAGCCCCACCGGTGCGCGGACGCCCTTGCCTCGTGAGGTCACACGGCGCCTGCGGCTCGTACGTGGCTGGTCGCGCAGTTCCCCGCGCCCCTGAACCGGGCGCTCCTCGACGCCCCTTCCCAGGGAGCCGCTCAACCGCCGGAGGCGGACCGCGCTTTGAAGGCCGCCTTACGTGCCTCCTTGGCCACCTTCTTGTCCGGGTGCAGGCGCCCCATCGCCTCCAGGACGTCGGCCGTGGCGGGGTGCTCCACCCGCCAGGCCGCCGAGAAGAACCCGCTGTGCTGTGCGGCGAGCCCCTCGACCAGGCCCTGGAGCTCGTCCGAGTTGCCCTCCAGGGCGAGCTGCGCGGCGATCGTGTCGACGGTCAGCCAGAAGACCAGGTCCTGCGAGGGCGCGGGCACGTCCGCCGCGCCGTGCTCGGCGAGCCAGACCCGGGCGAGGCCGCCCAGCTCGGCGTCGTCGAGGACCTCGCGCAGCGCCGGCTCGGCCGCCGGGCCGGCCAGCGAGAGCGCCTGCTGGCAGCGGAGCCTGCGCAGCGGCGCGCCCGCGTCGGCGCCGCGGGCCGCGGCCAGCAACTCCCGCGCCGAGTCCAGCGGTTCGCGCCGCGCCAGCCACTGCTCGATCTCGGCCTGCGCGGCCGCCTGCGGGAACGCGGAGACGCCGTCGAGCAGCGCGTCCGCGCCCTTGTCGACGAGGTCGCCGACGGCCGGGGCGGCCACGCCGGCCTCCAGCAGCCGGGAGCGGATGCCGAACAGGCCGAGCGGGGTGAGCCGCACCATGCCGTACCGGGCGACGTCGGACTCGTCGACGGGCTCGGCGGCCGGCTCGTCGGCCTCGGCCAGCAGCGCCTCGTCGACCGGCTGGAACTCCACGAGGCCCACCGGTTCGAGCAGCCGGAACTGGTCGTCGAGCCGCATCATCGCGTCCGAGACCTGTTCCAGGATGTCGTCGCTGGGCTCCCCCATGTCGTCAGGGACGATCATCGACGCGGCGAGCGCGGGCAGCGGCACGGGTCCGTCGGCCGCGCCGCCCTCGGTGACGGTCAGCAGGTACAGATTGCCGAGCACGCCCTCCAGGAACTCGGCCTCCGCCTCGGGGTCCCAGTCGAGCTGCGAGAAGTCGATCTCGCCGCTCTCCTCCAGGACGTCCGCGAGGTCGTCGAGGTCGGGCACGGTGGCGTCGGCCAGGGCCGTGTCGAGCGCGCCGAGCCACAGGGCGAGCACGTCCGCGGGTGTGCCGTCGGTGACGGTGGCGAGCTCCTCGCCTGCGGTGACGGTGCCCTCCTCCTCGTCCACGACCTCGACCAGACCGGTGTCGACCGCGACGTTCCACGCCTCGCTCGCGTACGCGTCACCGTCCTCGTCGTCGGTCAGGCCCAGCTCGGCCACGGCGGCGGGCAGCTGCTCCTCGGCGAGTTCGCCGCCGGCGCCGACCCGGGTGGCGGGCCCGGCCCAGCGGGCGAGCCGCACCGCGCGGGACAGGAGCGGGGTGGCGAGGGCGTCCCGCGCCAGCTCCGCTTCGGCGGGCAGCCGGACCGGCGGCAGGGGGGAGCTGTCTGACATCGGCTGAATCTCCTCAGGACATACGGTGCGACCGCTCAGCCTAGACGGATTCGGCCCGGTGTCGTCCGGTTCATGTACCCGTCAGGTTCCGGTCGCCCCCAGGTCGCCCGCGAAACCTTGACAACTCCCGGGCTCAGGACAGAGATTGACGCGCGTAGAAAGCGTACCGAGCCTGGAGAACCAGGCAGCCCGCCCCTCGTCCCGGCGCTCGCCACTCGCACGTCCCCGGAGGGATTCCCTTGCCGAGCAAGTCCGCGCACCCCGCGTCCGCTGTGTTCTCCCGCTCCCGCCTCGCCGCGCTCACCGTCGCCACCGCGTGTTGCGCCTCCTACGCCGTGGCGGTGACGGGTCCGGCGCACGCGGCCACCGTCGCCGTCCACGACATCCAGGGCACCACCCGGACCTCCCCGCTCGCCGGTCAGCAGGTGGCGGGCGTGGCCGGGGTGGTGACCGCGGTCAGGACGTACGGCTCCTCCCGGGGCTTCTGGCTCCAGGACACCGCGCCCGACGACGACCCCGCCACCAGTGAGGGCGTCTTCGTCTTCACCGGCTCGTCCCCGGCCGTGCGCCCGGGCGACGCGGTGACCGTGGCGGGCACGGTCTCCGAGTACGTGCCCGGCGGCGCCTCGTCCGGCAACCAGTCGCTCACCGAGCTCACCAAGCCGACGGTGACCGTGGTCTCCACCGGCAACGAGGTGCCGGTGACGACGGTCGACGCGCAGTCGGTCCCGGCCGCCTACGCGCCCGCCGGCGACCCGGCGGCCGGCGGCTCGGTCAACGGTCTGACCCTGCGGCCCACGAAGTACGCCCTGGACTACTACGAGTCCCTGGAGGGCGAGAACATACGCATCGGCTCCTCGCGCGTGGTCACCGCCACCGACCCGTACGCGGAGCTGTGGGTCACGGTCAAGCCCGGTGAGCACCCGACCGCCCGCGGCGGCACCCGGTACGGCTCGTACACCTCGCAGAACACCGGCCGCCTCCAGATCCAGTCGCTCGGCGCGGTCGCGGACTTCCCCGCGGCGGACGTCGGCGACGTGCTGGCCGGCCGGACCGAGGGGCCGCTCGACTTCAACCAGTTCGGCGGATACACGCTGGTGGCACGGGAGATGGGCACGCTGCGGGAGACCGGCCCAGGCCGCGAGACGACCCGGGCGCAGGGGCGCGGCGAGCTGGCCGTGGCGACGTACAACGTCGAGAACCTGGACCCGACCGACGCCACCTTCGAGGAGCACGCGGCGGCGATCGTCGACCACCTGAAGTCGCCCGACATCGTCTCCCTGGAGGAGATCCAGGACAACAACGGCGCGAAGGACGACGGCACGGTCGCCGCCGACGTGACGCTCACCAAGCTGACCGACGCGATCGTCGCGGCGGGCGGGCCCCGCTACGCGTGGCGCTCCATCGACCCCCAGGACAAGCAGGACGGCGGCGAGCCCGGCGGCAACATCCGCCAGGCGTTCCTCTTCAACCCCGAGCGCGTCTCCTTCACGGACCGCGCGGGCGGCGACGCCACCACGGCCGTCGGCGTGACCCGCGAGCACGGCCGCGCCGCGCTCACCGCCTCGCCCGGCCGGATCGACCCGGCGAACGCGGCCTGGCTGAACAGCCGCAAGCCGCTTGCGGGCGAGTTCACCTTCCGGGGCAAGCACGTCATCGTCGTCGCCAACCACTTCGCCTCCAAGGGCGGCGACCAGGGCCTGACCTCGCAGTACCAGCCGCCGGCGCGCAGCTCGGAGACCCAGCGCCACGCGCAGGCGGAGTCCGTGAACTCCTTCGTGAAGTCGGTCCTGAAGGTCCAGCGGAGCGCCGACGTCATCGTGCTCGGCGACATCAACGACTTCGAGTTCTCCGGTACGGCGCAGCGCCTGGAGGCGGGCGGCGCGCTCTGGTCGGCGATCAAGTCCCTGCCGCGCGAGGAGCGGTACACCTACGACTACCAGGGCAACAGCCAGGTCCTCGACCAGATCCTGATCAGCCCGTCGATCCGCAAGAAGGGCGCGTTCCGCTACGACAGCGTGCATATCAACAGCGAGTTCCACGACCAGATCAGCGACCACGACCCGCAGGTGCTGCGGGTGCGTCCGTAACCTTCAGCGTTGCTCCGCCTGACGCTGTAGCAGATTTAAGTGGAGCCGCACGGTGGGGCGGCCGACACTGCTTCCATGAGCAACACGAACCTCGGCCGCGCCCTGTGCGCCATGGTCACGCCCTTCACCGGGACCGGCGCCCTCGACCTGGACGCCGCGCAGAAGCTGGCGGACCGGCTCGTCACCGAGGGCTGCGACGGCCTCGTGCTGTCCGGGACCACGGGCGAGTCCCCCACCACGTCGGACACGGAGAAGACGGAGCTGGTGCGGGCGGTGCGGGAGGCGGTCGACGGGCGGGCGTCCGTCCTCACCGGCGTCGGCACGTCCGACACCCGCCACACGCTCGACCTGGCGCGCGCGGCCGAACGGGCGGGTGCGGACGGCCTGCTGGCGACCGCGCCCGCCTACAGCCGCCCGCCGCAGGACGCGATCGCGGCGCACCTGTGGGCGCTGGCGGACGCCACGGAGCTGCCGGTGATGGTCTACGACATCCCCGCCCGCACCGGCGTCCGCATCGAGCCGGACACGCTGTTGCGCCTGGCCGCGCACCCGCGCATCGCCGCGGTCAAGGACTGCGCGTACGACCTGCTGGGCACCCAGAAGGTCATGGCCGCGACGGACCTCGCGTACTACACGGGCTGCGACGAGTACGTCCTCGCGCTCTACGCGCTGGGCGGCGCGGGGTACGTCTCGACGGTCGCGAACGCGGTGCCCGGCGCGTTCCGGGCGATCATCGACGCGTACGACGCGGGCGACACGGCCCTGGCCGCCCGCCACCAACAACTCACGATCCCCCTGACGGAGTTGATGATGTCCGCGGGCCTGCCGGGCGCGGTCACCGCCAAGGCCCTCCTCGCCGACCTGTCCCTCCCGGGCGGCGGCCCGGTCCGTGCCCCGCTCCTCCCCGCCGACGCGCCGACGGTGACGCGGCTGCGGGCGGCCCACGACGCACTGGTGAGCGCGGCGTGAGCCGCAGGCACAAGGCAGCGGGACCGGGCGCTCCGGCCTGACGGCTCCGGGGCCGGCGGCTACCAGGCAGGGCGGACGGGTCCCTGCGGCGCGAGGCGGGTCAGGTCGGCGACCAGTTCGCCGAAGCGGGCCTCGCCCAGCGCCTCGCGCCACGGCGCGACGGCGGCCCGGGCCGCGCGGTCGGCGGCGCGCGTGGCGGCCCGGCCGGTCTCGGTCAGCGCCAGGAGGCGGGCACGGGCGTCGTGCGGATGCGGCTGCCGCTCCACATACCCCTTGCGGACCAGCTCCTCGACCAGCTGGGCGGCGGCCTGCTTGGTCACGCCCAGGTGCGCGGCCAGGTCGGCCGTGGTGGCGCCGCCCGCGGAGATGCGGGCGAAGGCGAACCCGTGCGCGGGTCGCAGCTCCTCGTACCCCTGCTGGGCCACAGCGGTATGGATCTCCTGCACGAGCTGTCCGGAGAGAGCCAGCACCAGCGCGGAGAAAACCAGGGCGTCGTCCATGACCTTGACTATAACCCGACAAGCTGCTTGTCTACATGGACAAGCAGCTTGTCGAGATCGAGGCGGAGACATGCCCTTCATTCGCAGCGCCGAGGCCGTCGTGCACGAGATCCACGGCGGCCGGTTCGTTTCCTACGTCCGCCCGGCCACCGGCAGCCGGGACCTCGCCGCCTGGCGCGTCGAACTCCCGGCCGCCATGTCGGGGCCGACCCACACGATCAGCGCCGAGGAGACGTTCTACGTCCTCACCGGCCGCTTCCGGCTCACCATCGACGGCGAGGCCGCCGAACTCAGCGCCGGGGACGCGGCGGTGGCACCCGCCGGCTCCGCACTCGGAGTCGCCAACCCCGGCGACCAGCCCGCTCACATCTGGGTCACGACCCGGGCGGGCCTCACCGCGGAACTGCCCGACGGCAGCACGCTCGCACCACCGTGGGCGCGGTGACGTGCCGCGGTCGCCGCAGCCCTGCGAAACGCGCGGGGCGGCGACGGGAAGTGCCGGACGGGCCCTAGTTGTGGCTGTGCAGGATCTCGTTCAGCCCGCCCCACACCGCGTTGTTCGGACGAGCCTCCACCGTGCCCGTCACCGAGTTCCGGCGGAAGAGGATGTTGGACGCGCCGGAGAGTTCGCGGGCCTTGACGATCTGGCCGTCGGGCATCGTCACGCGGGTGCCGGCCGTGACGTAGAGGCCCGCCTCGACCACGCACTCGTCGCCCAGCGCGATGCCGACCCCCGCCTCGGCGCCGATGAGGCACCGCTCGCCGATGACGATGCGGACGTTGCCGCCGCCGGAGAGCGTGCCCATGGTGGAGGCGCCGCCGCCGATGTCGGAACCGTCGCCGATGACGACGCCCGCGGAGATGCGGCCCTCGACCATCGACGTGCCGAGCGTGCCCGCGTTGAAGTTCACGAAGCCCTCGTGCATGACCGTGGTGCCCGCGGCGAGGTGCGCGCCGAGACGGACCCGGTCGGCGTCGGCGATGCGCACGCCCTTGGGGACGACATAGTCGGTCATCCGCGGGAACTTGTCGACGGACGTCACCTGGAGGTGCAGCCCCTCGGCACGGGCGTTCAGGCGGACCTTCTCGACGTCGTCGACGGCGACCGGGCCGAGCGAGGTCCAGGCCACGTTGGCGAGGAAGCCGAACTGGCCGTCCAGGTTCAGGCCGTGCGGCTGGACCAGGCGGTGGCTGAGCAGGTGCAGGCGCAGGTACACGTCGTGCGCGTCGAGCGGCTTGTCGTCGAGGGAGCCGATGACCGTGCGCACGGCCACGACCTCGACACCGCGCCGGGCGTCCGGCCCGACCGCCTTGGCGGCACCCTCGCCGAGCAGCTCGACGGCCCGCTCGGCGGAGAGCCGCTCGGACCCGGCCGGGCCGGGCTCGGCCACCAGCTCGGGCGCGGGGAACCAGGTGTCGAGAACGGTGCCGTCGGCGGCGACGGTGGCCAGGCCTGCGGCGACGGCGCCGGTGGAACGAGTAGCAGTCGTGTCGGTCATGAGGGCAACCTAACCGGCCCGGGGTCACCGAGGCCAACCCACCCCCGTCGCGTCTCGGGCTACGAAATGAGCCGGCCCAGCATCTCGCGCGCGTAGGCCGCGTCGTACTCCCCGCCCGTCAGCAGCACCTGCAAGCAGATCCCGTCCATGAGGGCGACCAGCGCGCGGGCCGTGACCGGGTCCGTGCGCTCCGCCAGGGGGCCCGCGAGGTCCTGGCACCACTCGGCGGCGACCGGCCGCAGCGCGGGGCGGCGCAGGGCCGCGAGGTACAGCTCGTACTCCAGCTCCACGCCGATCCGCTCCCCCGCCAGCCACTCGCCGAGCAGCCCGGCCAGCTCGTCGGCCAGATCGCGCGCCGGCTCCTGGAAGGCGCCGCGCGCGGCGACGACCTTGGCGAACCCCTCGTTGGCCTGGCGCAGCGCGGCCACCATCAGCTCGTCGAGCGTCGCGAAGTGGTACGTCGTCGACCCCAGCGGTACATCGGCCTCGGCGGCGACGCTGCGGTGGCTGAGCCCGCCGAGCCCCTTCGCCCCCACCACCCGGATCGCGGCGTCGATGATCCGCTGGCGCCGCTCGGGGTCGTAGCGCCGGGGCATCAGTGGGCTCCGCCCAGGTTCAGCAGCACGACGCCGCCGATGACGCAGACGATCCCGGCGACCTTGGCGACGCTGAGCCCCTCCCCGAGGAAGATCATGCCGATCGCGGCGATGACAGCGGTGCCGGCGCCCGCCCAGATCGCGTACGCGGTCCCCATCTGCACGGTCTTCAGCGTCTGCGCGAGCAGCGCGAACGCGATCACGTACCCGGCGACGGTGACGAGCGAGGGCCACAGCCTGCTGAAGCCCTCGCTGTACTTCATGGCGGTCGTGGCGGCCACCTCCGCGGCGATGGCCCCCGCAAGCAGCACGTATCCCATGCGTACGAGTGTACCTATCGTTGCGTACACCCGTACATAACGGCGCCTACGGGAGCGTGAACCACGCCGCCCGCGACTTCTTCCACTCGTCGTGGTCGAGGTCCTTCGCCTCGGTGCCGTCGCCGTACAGATCGGCGGAGCCGCTGTCGGTGATCAGCTGAACGCGCTGACCGGGCACGGAGAGGTCCGGCACCGAGACGACCGCCTCCCAGCCACCCGGGTCCGTGGTGGGCAGGTCGAGGGCCTTGACGGGCGTGTGCCCGGCGACGCCGTCCCACCGGTACAGGGCGTAGGGGTCGGAGTTGTCGTCGGCGGCCCAGCTGCCGGCCACGATCAGGTACTGGTTCGCCGCGTTCTTGCGAATGTCGCGCACGGCGAGCCCGCCCAGGTCCAGTTCGATGGGCGTACCGAAGACCGGGGACGCCCCGCTCGCCACCACCTTGTCCATGTTGGTGACGGGCACGATCAGCCCCTTGCCACCGCCCTTCGGCGGGACGAGCGGCGCGCGGAAGCCGACGTACGCGGTGGTGGTGGAGCCGGGCGCGAACTCCAGGCCCTCTACGTTGAACCCGTCGATCTGCTTGGGCGCCTCGCCGTCCGCGGTCCCGGCGGCGAACCCGTAGTGGTCGTCGTTCTCCTCGTCCCAGTCGACGAGTTCGTCCCGCAACTTCTTGTAGGCGTGCGCGTAGGTGAGCTGCGTTCCGGTGCCGGAGCCGCTGACCGTCGTCGTGAAGACGGTGTCGCGGTCGGCCTTGTACTCGCCGTCCTTGTTGTTGCCGAGCGAGCCGGTCCAGTAGATGAGGTTGCCGACGCGGGTGGCGCCCTCGATGTCGATCTCCTTGTCCGCGCCGATCTTGGCGGACAGGTCCCAGGTCTTCACCGGGGCGCCGGAGACCGCGCCGTCGTACAGCCGCAGCACGTTCGACTCGTCGTCCGCCACGACGACGTAGCCGCCGCCCACGTCGACGGCGGCGGACGCGTCGCTGGTGCCCGTGAGGTAGCGGGCGGCTGCGGCGTTCTGCACCGCCTTCGAGGCCGCGTAGTGCAGCTTGGTGGTGGCCGACGCCCCGCCGGATCCGGTCACCTTCAGCGTCAGGTCGGTGTAGCCCTGGCCGCGGGCGGCGACCGACACGGTGCGGGTCGCCCCGGTGCCGCTGACGGTCACGTCACCGGTCTGGGCGACGGACGTCCTGCTGCTGGCGGTCGCGGTGACGGTCAGCGCGGAGGCGTCGGTGCCGCTCTGGGCGATCTTCACGGTGACGGCCGGGTCGGCGACCCCGCCGACCGCTCCGCTCAGGTAAGCGGCCGACAGGGAGATGGTCGGTGTGGCGGAGACGGCGGCGCTTGCGGGGAGGCCGACGGCCAGCATGAGCAGGCCACCGGTGGCGGCGAGTGCCGTGCGGCGCGGATGCGGGAAAGGGTGCGGCACTGGGACTCCTTCGTCGACCTGCTGTCGACGGAAGGCTCCGCTCCACGTGCCAACGGGGAGTGTCGAGCGTGCGTACGGGGGCCGAACAGAGCGCGGCCAGGGGCGCGGGGAACCGCGCGCTCAGCCACAGAAAGCCGCGGACGCGTCCGCTCGTGACATGAGCAGACGCGTCCGCGGCTCTTCGTGGGCCGAGCGCGCGGTTCCCCGCGCTCCTGGCGGCGCTGGATCAGACGTTGAAGCCGAGCGCGCGCAACTGCTCGCGACCGTCGTCGGTGATCTTGTCCGGGCCCCACGGCGGCATCCAGACCCAGTTGATCCGCAGCTCGTTGACGATGCCGTCGGTGGCGGACTTGGCCTGGTCCTCGATGACGTCGGTCAGCGGGCAGGCCGCCGACGTCAGCGTCATGTCGATCGTCGCGATGTTCGCGTCGTCGACGTGGATGCCGTAGATCAGGCCCAGGTTCACGACGTCGATGCCCAGCTCGGGGTCGACGACGTCGTACAGCGCCTCGCGGACCTCCTCCTCGGAGGCCGGCTTCATCTCCACTGCTGTGCTCTCACTCATGCGCTCTTCGCCTCCTCCGCGAAAGCTTGCGCCGTCGCGTCCTTCCACGCCATCCAGCTCAGGAGGGCGCACTTGACTCGGGCCGGGTACTTGGAGACCCCGGCGAACGCGACCGCGTCGTCGAGGATCTCCTCCATCGCGTCGTCCGGCTCGATCTGCCCCCTGGACTGCATCAGCTCCAGGAAGGTCTCCTGGACCCTCCGCGCGTCCGGCAGCTCCTTGCCGACCAGCAGGTCGTTCAGTACGGAGGCCGACGCCTGGCTGATCGAACAGCCCTGCCCCTCGTAGCTGATGTCCTCGATGGTCTCGCCGGCGTACTTCACACGCAGCGTGATCTCGTCGCCGCACGTGGGATTCACGTGGTGCACCTCGGCGTCGCCGTCGCGCAGGCCACGCCCGTGCGGGTGCTTGTAGTGGTCCAGGATGACTTCCTGGTACATGGAATCCAGCTTCATCAGTGACCCGTCCTGCCCGCTACCCGAAGAAGTTCCGTACGTGCTCCAGGCCGTCGACCAGAGCGTCGATCTCGCCCGGCGTGGAGTACAGATAGAACGACGCCCGCGTGGTCGCAGGAATTCCGTACCGCAGGCAGACCGGCCGCGCGCAGTGGTGGCCGACCCGGACCGCGATGCCCTGCTCGTCCAGGACCTGGCCCACGTCGTGCGGGTGGATGTCACCCAGCGTGAAGGAGATCGCGGCGCCGCGCTCCTCGGCCGTCGTCGGGCCGATGATCCTCAGGTCCGGGACCTCGTGGAAGCGCCGCACGGCGTACTCGGTGAGCGCCTGCTCGTGCCGCAGGACGTTCTCCATGCCGATCGCGCTCAGGTAGTCGATCGCCGCGCCGAGGCCGATCGCCTGCGAGATCGGCGGTGTGCCGGCCTCGAACTTGTGCGGCGCGGGCGCGTACGTCGACGAGTTCATCGACACGGTCTCGATCATCTCGCCGCCGCCGAGGAACGGCGGCAGGTCCTCCAGGAGCTCCTGGCGTCCCCAGAGCACGCCGATGCCGGTCGGGCCGCACATCTTGTGGCCGGTGAAGGCCACGAAGTCGGCCTGGAGCGCCTGCACGTCCAGCGGCATGTGCGGCGCGGCCTGCGAGGCGTCGACGAGGACGAGCGCGCCCACCTCCTGGGCGCGGCGCACGATGGCCTCGACCGGGTTGTGGGTACCGAGGATGTTCGAGACGAGCACGAACGAGACGATCTTCGTCTTCTCGGTGATGATCTCGTTGATGTTCGACAGATCGAGCCGGCCGTCGTCGGTCAGGCCGAACCACTTCAGCTTCGCGCCGGTGCGCTGCGAGAGCAGCTGCCACGGAACGATGTTGGAGTGGTGCTCCATCTCCGTGATGACGATCTCGGTCTCGTGGTCGACCTTGTACGGCTCGTCCGCCCAGCCCAGCATGTTCGCGACCAGGTTGAGCGACTCCGAGGCGTTCTTCGTGAAGATGACCTCGTCGCGGCTGGGCGCGTTGATGAACGCGGCCACCTTGTCGCGGGCGCCCTCGTAGAGCGCCGTGGCCTCCTCGGCGAGGACGTGCACGCCTCGGTGGACGTTCGCGTTGTGCTGCTCGTAGTACTCGTTGAGCACGTCGAGCACCTGGCGCGGCGTCTGGGACGTCGCCGCGTTGTCCAGATACACGAGCTTCTTGCCGTCGTGGATCGTGCGATCCAGGATCGGGAAGTCCTTGCGGATCGCCTCGGTGTCGAGGAGGCCGGAAAGCCCCTGGTGGGCCACTGTCACGCGGATGCGCCACCCTTCGTGTACTTCTCGTAGCCTTCGGCCTCGAGGGTGTCGGCCAGCTCGGGGCCGCCGGACTCGACGATGCGGCCCGCCGAGAAGACGTGCACGAAGTCCGGCTTGATGTAGCGCAGGATGCGCGTGTAGTGCGTGATCAGCAGGGTGCCGACCTCGCCGGTGTCGCGGACGCGGTTGACGCCGTCCGAGACCTGGCGCAGGGCGTCGACGTCGAGGCCGGAGTCGGTCTCGTCGAGGATCGCGATCTTCGGCTTGAGAAGCTCCATCTGGAGGATCTCGTGGCGCTTCTTCTCACCGCCGGAGAAGCCCTCGTTCACGTTGCGCTCGGCGAAGGCGGGGTCCATCTGGAGCGTCTCCATCGCACCCTTGACCTCCTTCACCCAGGTGCGCAGCTTGGGGGCCTCGCCGCGGATCGCGGTCGCCGAGGAGCGCAGGAAGTTGGAGACCGAGACGCCGGGGACCTCGACCGGGTACTGCATGGCGAGGAACATGCCGGCGCGGGCGCGCTCGTCGACGGACATCTCCAGGACGTCCTCGCCGTCGAGGGTGACGGTGCCCTGCGTGATCGTGTACTTGGGGTGACCCGCGATGGAGTAGGCGAGGGTCGACTTGCCGGAGCCGTTGGGGCCCATGATGGCGTGCGTCTCGCCCTGCTTCACGGTGAGGTCGACGCCCTTGAGGATCTCCTTCGTGGCGTTGTCGGCCTCGACGGTGACGTGCAGGTCTCGGATTTCAAGCGTTGCCATGGGTGCCTCAGGACTCCTGGGTGAGGGAGACGAGCACATCGTCCCCTTCGATCTTTACGGGGTATACGGGGACGGGGCGCGTCGCGGGAAGGCCGGACGGCTTGCCGGTGCGGAGGTCGAAGGCGCTGCCGTGCAGCCAGCACTCGATCTGGCAGTCCTCCACCTCGCCTTCGGAGAGCGATACGTTCGCGTGGCTGCAGAGGTCGTTGATCGCGAACACCTCGCCCTCGGTGCGGACGACCGAGACCGGCGTGCCGTCGAGCTCCACCCGCTTGGGGGTGGAGTCCTCCAGCTCGCTCAGCCCGCAGGCGCGCAGGAAGGTCGGGTCCGTCATCAGACCGACGCCTCCAGCTCGGTGGCGATCTTCGCGAGCAGCCGCTCCTCGATGTCCGGGACACCGATCTGCTGGACCAGCTCGGCGAAGAAGCCGCGCACGACCAGGCGGCGCGCCTCGTCGGCGGGGATGCCGCGGGCCATCAGGTAGAACAGCTGCTCGTCGTCGAAGCGGCCGGTGGCGGAGGCGTGACCGGCGCCGACGATCTCGCCGGTCTCGATCTCCAGGTTCGGCACGGAGTCGACGCGGGCACCGTCGGTCAGAACCAGGTTCCGGTTCATCTCGTAGGTGTCCGTGCCTTCGGCGGCGGCCTCGATGAGGACGTCGCCGATCCACACGGCGTGCGCGGCCTCGCCCTGGAGCGCGCCCTTGTAGACGACGTTCGACGTGCAGTGCGGGGTGTTGTGGTCGACCAGGAGGCGGTGCTCCTGGTGCTGGCCCGCGTTGGTGAAGTAGAGGCCGAACAGCTCAGCCTCGCCGCCGGTGGCCGCGTACCGCACGCGCGGGTGCAGGCGGACCACGTCGCCGCCGAAGGTGACGACGACGGACTTGAAGGAGGCGTCCCGGCCGACCAGCGCGTTGTGCTGGGCGACGTGGACGGCCTTGTCGTCCCAGTCCTGGACGGAGACGACGGTCAGCTTGGCGCCGTCGCCGAGGAGGTAGTCGACGTTGGCGGCGAGCACCGCGTCACCGGTGTGGTCGATGACGACGACGGCCTCGGCGAAGGCGCCCAGCTCGATGACCTGGTGGCCGTAGGCCACCCCGCCCTCACCGTGCACACGGATGCGGATCGGCTCGGAGAGCACCGTCTCCTTGGGCACGGAGACGACGGACGCCTGCTCGAACGAGGAGTAGGCCTGCGCGGCGACGCGGTCGACGGGCGTGCCCGCCTTGCCGACCCGCGCGTCGTCCCGGCCGACGGCCGTCACGGAGACGCCGGCCGGCGCCTCCACGTCGACCTTGACGCCGGTGCCGGTGGCGGTCGCGGTGCCGTCGTGCAGGCCGCGCAGCCGCTCCAGCGGGGTGAACCGCCACTCCTCCTCACGGCCGTGCGGGACCGGGAAGTCCTGCACGTCGAAGGAGGGGGGCGCGCTCATGCGCGTGGCGACGGTCGACTCGGCGGCCACCGCGATGGCGCCCGCGGCCGTGGACCCCGCGGATGGGGGTCCCCCCTGCTCGAGTCCATTCGAGAGCTTGGGGGAGTTCTGAGCCTCAGCCATGGCTGTCGTAGTGCTCGCTTTCTTACGTAAGTGGCTTGACGGGTGGATCAGGCGGCCGAGGTCAGCCGACCGATCCCTCCATCTGGAGCTCGATCAGCCGGTTGAGCTCGAGCGCGTACTCCATGGGCAGCTCCTTGGCGATCGGCTCGACGAAGCCGCGCACGATCATCGCCATGGCCTCGAACTCGCTCAGGCCGCGGCTCATCAGGTAGAAGAGCTGGTCCTCGGAGACCTTGGAGACGGTCGCCTCGTGCCCCATGGAGACGTCGTCCTCGCGGACGTCGACGTAGGGGTAGGTGTCGGAGCGGGAGATGGTGTCGACGAGCAGCGCGTCGCACAGCACGTTCGACTTCGAGCCCGCAGCGCCCTCGCCGATCTCGACGAGACCGCGGTAGGAGGTACGGCCGCCGCCGCGCGCCACGGACTTCGAGACGATGTTCGACGACGTGTTCGGCGCCATGTGGACCATCTTGGAGCCGGCGTCCTGGTGCTGGCCCTCGCCCGCGAAGGCGATGGACAGGGTCTCGCCCTTGGCGTGCTCGCCCATCAGGTAGACGGCCGGGTACTTCATGGTGACCTTGGAGCCGATGTTGCCGTCGATCCACTCCATGGTCGCGCCCTCGTACGCCACGGCGCGCTTGGTGACCAGGTTGTAGACGTTGTTCGACCAGTTCTGGATGGTCGTGTAACGGCAGCGGGCGCCCTTCTTGACGATGATCTCGACGACCGCGGAGTGCAGCGAGTCGCTCTTGTAGATCGGCGCGGTGCAGCCCTCGACGTAGTGGACGTAGGCGTCCTCGTCGACGATGATCAGCGTCCGCTCGAACTGGCCCATGTTCTCCGTGTTGATACGGAAGTAGGCCTGGAGCGGGATCTCCACGTGCACGCCCTTCGGCACGTAGATGAAGGAGCCACCCGACCACACGGCGGTGTTCAGCGCGGCGAACTTGTTGTCGCCGGCCGGGATGACGGTCCCGAAGTACTCCTTGAAGAGCTCCGGGTGCTGCTTCAGGGCGGTGTCGGTGTCGAGGAAGATGACGCCCTGCTCCTCCAGGTCCTCACGGATCTGGTGGTAGACGACCTCGGACTCGTACTGGGCCGCGACACCGGCGACGAGGCGCTGCTTCTCCGCCTCGGGGATGCCGAGCTTGTCGTACGTGTTCTTGATGTCCTCGGGCAGGTCCTCCCAGGACTCCGCCTGCTTCTCCGTGGAGCGCACGAAGTACTTGATGTTGTCGAAGTCGATCCCCGACAGGTCCGAGCCCCAGTTCGGCATGGGCTTCTTGCCGAAGAGCTTGAGGCCCTTGAGGCGGAGCTTGGTCATCCACTCCGGCTCGGACTTCTTGCCGGAGATGTCCTTGACGACGTCCTCGTTGATACCGCGCCTGGCAGAGGCACCGGCCGTGTCGGAGTCCGCCCAGCCGTATTCGTACTTGCCCAGACCCTCGAGCTCGGGGTGGGCAGTCTCCTCGATGGGGAGCGTCATGCGGGGTTCCTCCCGGCGGTGCGTGCAGATGCGTTGGTATCGGTCTTAGGGGTGGTCTCCACAGCGTTCGTCACACCGCTCTGCGGGATGAACGTCGTGCAGACGCCGTCGCCGTGGGCGATGGTGGCAAGCCGCTGCACGTGCGTGCCGAGGAGCTGCGAGAACATCTCCGTCTCGGCCTCGCACAGCTGCGGGAACTGCTCGGCGACGTGGGCGACCGGGCAGTGGTGCTGGCAGAGCTGCTCGCCCTGTTGCGGCAGGGGCGCGCTGCGCGCCGTAGCAGCGTACCCGTCCGCGCTCAGCGCCCTGGCCAGCGCCGCGGTGCGGCCGCCGGGCGGCGCGCCCTCGACCGCTGCGCGGTATCCGGCGGCCTGGGCGGCGAGGCGGGCGCGGGCGAAGGCGACGAGTGCGCCGTCCCCGCCGGGCTGCTCCTGGATCCAGCGCAGCGCGTCCGCGGCGAGCTTGTCGTAGGACTGGTCGAAGGCGTCGCGGCCGCAGTCGGTCAGGGCGAACACCTTGGCGGGGCGCCCGCGCGTGCGCGCTCCGTAGACCCGCTGCTCCCGTGCCACGACGACGTCGTCGGCGACGAGGGCGTCGAGATGGCGGCGGACGGCGGCCTGGGTGAGCCCGAGGCGGCCGGCGAGATCGGTGACGGTGGACGGGCCGTGGTCCAGGATGGACCGCGCGACACGGTTGCGCGTCGAGCGGTCCGAGCGCAGCCCTGCCGCGAGCTCTTCCTGAGGAGCCCCCATGGGTGCCTCCTGAGTCTCGCCGACGTATTTCACAACGCCATTGTTGCGTAATTCCTCAGAGCCTGACAAGCGGAGTGTTGATCAACCCCCGGTGCCGTACATCACTTAGGCGAACCTAAGTAAGTACGGGGTGTGACCTGCGCAAACGATCTTTGATCGATCGGACCGCCGCCGGCCTGCGCAGGTTTCGGGTCCGGTCGACCCGGCGACCCGCGAGCGGCGGGCCGTCCCTAGACTTGCCCACCATGCGAAGCGATCCCGTCGTCCGGATCACGAGTCTGGTGAAGCGGTACGGAGACAAGACCGCGGTCGACGGCCTCGACCTGGAGACCGGCCCCGGCATCACGGCCGTCCTCGGCCCGAACGGCGCGGGCAAGACCACCACCGTCGAGACCTGCGAGGGCTACCGCAGGCCGGACTCCGGCACCGTCCGCGTCCTCGGTCTCGACCCGGTGAAACAGTCCGCCGAGCTGCGTCCCCGGATCGGCGTGATGCTCCAGTCCGGCGGCGTCTACTCCGGCGCCCGCGCCGACGAGATGCTCCGCCACATCGCGAAGCTGCACGCCCACCCCCTCGACGTGGACGCCCTCATCGAGCGCCTCGGGCTCGGCGGCTGCGGCCGTACGGCCTACCGGCGGCTCTCCGGCGGCCAGCAGCAGCGCCTCGCCCTGGCGATGGCCGTGGTCGGCCGGCCCGAGCTGGTCTTCCTCGACGAGCCGACCGCGGGGCTCGACCCGCAGGCCCGCCGTGCCACCTGGGACCTGGTCCGGGAGCTGCGCGCCGACGGGGTCTCGGCCGTCCTGACCACCCACCACATGGACGAGGCCGAACAGCTCGCCGACGCCGTCGCCATCGTCGATGCCGGCAAGGTCATCGCCCGGGGCACCCCGGAGGAGCTGTGCCGCGGCGGCGCCGAGAACACACTGCGCTTCTCCGGCCGCCCCGGCCTGGACGTGGCCTCGCTGCTCAAGGCCCTGCCCGCCGACTCCGCCGCCGTCGAACTCACCCCGGGTTCGTACCGCGTGGCCGGCAAGGTCGACCCGCAGCTCCTCGCGACAGTCACCTCCTGGTGCGCCCAGCACGGCGTGATGCCGGACCGGATCTCCGTCGAACGGCACACCCTCGAAGACGTCTTTCTGGAATTGACCGGCAAGGAGCTGCGCGGATGACCGCCGGTACGTACGCCCCCGCTCCCGGAGCCGCCCCGCTCCCCCGCATGATCGCGGCGCAGGCGGCGTTCGAGACGAAGATGCTGCTGCGCAACGGCGAGCAGCTGCTGCTCACGGTCGTCATCCCCACCCTCCTGCTGGTCCTGTTCTCCGCGGTCGACATCGTGGACACCGGTTCCGGCAAGGCGGTCGACTTCCTGGCGCCGGGCATCCTCGCGCTCGCCGTGATGTCGACGGCCTTCACCGGCCAGGCCATCGCCACCGGCTTCGAGCGCCGCTACGGCGTCCTCAAGCGGCTCGGCGCCTCCCCGCTCCCCCGCTGGGCCCTGATGACCGCCAAGACGCTCTCGGTCCTGGTCACCGAGGTCCTCCAGGTCGTCCTCCTGACGGTCATCGCCCTCGCGCTCGGCTGGTCGCCGCACGGCAACCCGTTCGCGGTGCTGCTTCTGCTGGTCCTCGGCACCGCCGCCTTCTCCGGTCTCGGCCTGCTCATGGCCGGCACCCTCAAGGCGGAGGCCACGCTCGCCGCGGCCAACCTGGTCTTCCTGCTCCTGCTCGTGGGCGGCGGCGTCATCGTGCCGCTCGACAAGTTTCCCGGCACCGTCCAGTCGGTGCTGGGCCTGCTGCCCATCTCCGCGCTCTCCGACGGGCTGCGCGACGTCCTCCAGCACGGCGCCGCCCTGCCCTGGGGCGACCTGGGCATCCTGGCGGTCTGGGCGGTCGTGGGCCTCGGCGCGGCGGGCTGGTTCTTCCGCTGGGAGTGAGCGCTCGCGCGCCCGTACGGGCCGTAACGGGCGTCACAGTTGGCGCACTTACGTCCCCCTCGTGAAGCGGTGCACAAGCGGCCCCCTACGATGGGGCGCGTGCCAAACGTGACCCGCGCCGACGCCGTCCAGGCGATCCGCAACCCGCTCGCCTTCATCGCCGCGCGCTGGACCCCCACGCCGCGGACCGTCCGGCGGGCGGCGCTCTCCGCCGTCGTCATGACGGTGGTCATCGTCGTGACCGGCGGCGCGGTGCGCCTGACCGGATCGGGCCTCGGCTGCCCGACCTGGCCCAAGTGCACCGACGGCTCGCTGACCGCGACGAGCGAGATGGGCTTCCACGGAGCCATCGAGTTCGGCAACCGCATGCTGACCTACGTGCTGTGCGCCGCGGTCGGCTGGGCCATCATCGCCGCCCGCTCCGAGAAGCCGTGGCGGCGCTCGCTGACCCGGCTCGGCTGGGCCCAGTTCTGGATCGTCATGGGCAACGCGGTGCTCGGCGGCATCGTCGTCCTGGTCGGCCTCAACCCCTACACGGTCGCCGCCCACTTCATCCTGACGACGGCCCTCCTCACGGTCGCTGTGGTGATGTGGCAGCGCACCCAGGAGGGCGACACGGCGCCGCGTCCGCTGGTCGGCGCCGCGATCAAGCAGCTCGTCTGGTTCCTGCTCGCGGCGACCGCCCTGCTCGTCGCCGTCGGCACCGTGGTGACCGGCGCCGGCCCGCACGCCGGCGACTCCAGCGACGTCCACCGGATGCCGCTGGACTGGGAGACGGTCGCCAAGGGCCACGCGGTCCTGGCCTGGATCGTGGTGACGCTGACCTTCGCCCTCTGGTTCGTCCTGAAGGCCGTCGACGCCCCCAAGGGGCCGCTGCACCGCACCCGCGACCTGTTCCTGATCCTGCTCGCACAGGGCGTCATCGGCTACGTCCAGTACTTCACGGATCTGCCCGAGGTCCTGGTCGGCCTGCACATGCTCGGTTCGGCGCTGGTCTGGATCGGCGTCCTGCGCATCGCGCTGTCGCTGCGGGAGCGCCCCCGCACCACGGCGGAGATCCCGGCGCAGTCGGACCCGGAGCTCTCGGCCGTCTGACGCGGTGCGCCGCCCCGCCCCGCCCGGCGGTCAGCCGCCCGGGCCCGTGACGTCGAGCCCGTAGACCCGGCCCGCCGTCCCCGCCGCGATCATCGTCGCCACCCGCTGCGCGTCCCCGAGGCACCAGGCGCCCTCGGCCACCCAGCCGCCGAGCACCCGGGCCAGCGCGTCGCGGAAGAGGCGGGCGCCCACCACGTGCAGCTCCGGGATGCCGTGCGCCCCGCTGGAGAACAGCAGCTTGCCGAACGGGGCCAGTTCGAGGACCTCCGCTAGCACGGCCGCGGCCCGGGCCCCGGTCCGGGCGAGGGCCGGGCCCAGATCCGCGTAGACGTGCGGGAAGAGTCCGGCCAGGTGCGCGGCGTGCCGGTGGTAGGGGTAGCCGTGCAGCAGGACGAGGTCGGTGCCCAGACCGGCCGTGGCGCGGGCGAAGTCGGTCAGCAGGACCGGGTCCGTCCCCGCGGCGCGCGGGCCGGGCCCGCCGAGCCCCGCGTGGAGCTGGAGCGGGCGGCCCGAGGCCACCGCGATCCACAGCAGGTGGCGCAGCAGGACCGGGTCCCTGAGGCTGCCGCCCACCATGCGTCCCGCGAGCCAGCGGCCCGCGGCGCCCCGCACCTCGCCCGGGCCCGGCGGCTGCGGCGCGAGGGCGAGCCCGTGGCGTACGCCGGCGACCGAGGTGAAGGCGACCGCGCCCGCGGCCGCGGCGTGCACCGATTCGGCGAGGTTCGCGAGGAAGGACTCGACGGTTCCCGAGGTGTCCGCGACCTGCTCGGCCAGCAGTTCGAGGCGGACGATCTCGTGCGCGTCCGCCGCCGCGGCGCGGGCCAGTTCGCCGGGGCCGGTCAGATCGCCGGGCAGCCCGGTGTCGACGAGGAAGGTGGTGATACCGCTGCCGCGCAGCAGCCGCCGCCCGGCCTCCATGACGCCGAGTTCGCGGCGCCGGGCCAGGTAGTGGGCGGGGGCGCAGTGCGGCTCCAGGCCGAGCAGGGGCGGGCACCAGCGGCGTACCGCGAAGCCGGTCTGGGTGTCGAAGAAGGTGGTGCCGGCGGCGGGCGGCCCCTCGCCCCGGCCGAGGTGGGCCTCGAACGTGCCGAGACCCAGCTCCGTCCGCAGCACCCCGTGGCAGTACTGATCCACCAGGGACGGCGTTTCGATCATCCGGGGCTCCCGTTGACGGACCGTACTCCTGTCAGTCCTAACGGGTGGACGGGCGCCGGGTGTTGCTCCGCCGCGCGTCGTACACCTGCGCCCATCGCCCCGCGCGCGGGCGTCAGCCGCCGAGCTGGATGCCCGCCATCCGCTTCCACTCGTACGGGCCGGTCTCCACCTTCGCGGCGAACTCGCCGTCGAAGTTCTCGTGGACCGTGACGCCGGCCTGCTCGACCGCCTTCTGGGCGACCTCGTACGTGGTGGCCACCAGGTCGCCCCAGCCGCCGTCCGCGCCGACGAGGACGATCCGGGTGCCGCGTTCCCCGAGGTAGGCCAGCTGGCCCTCGGCGCCGCCGTGCGCCCGGGCGAACGCGCCGATCTCCTTGGCCAGCCGGGCCGCCCGGCGCTCGTCCTTCGCCGCCCGGCGGGGCGTCTCAACCGCTTGAGTCTCTGCCATGAGCAGGATGCTACCGACGAGTAGCCGAACAAGCGATGGGTGGGGCGCGTGGCCCGCCTTCGTCATCATCGAGCCGATCCAGGGCGAGAACGGCGTGGTCATGCCGGGCGACGGCTACC